>JACRON010000030.1 GCA_016214425.1 Nitrospirota bacterium | reverse complement strand
TTAGCAGCTCATAGAATCTTCCATCTCTGAGCACGGCTGTTATTGGAGAGGAGAGTTTCTTGAGCATCTCAATGGACTTCTTTGCCCTGTATTCATTAAAAACCTCTGCATAGACAAGAATCGTGATGATAATAAAAATGGTTGCAGCGTCACGGAGTTCGCCCCATACACTGTAAAGGAGGCCGACAATCAGCAGGAGCATTATCATCGGCTCCCTGACCTCTTCATAGAAAACATCTAAGAATGTAAGTCGCCGCTCCTCTATTAATTTATTCTGCCCAAACCTTTTGAGCCTTTCATCTGCTTCTTTGGATGTTAAACCTTTTTCAGCATCAGCCTTGAAATCCCTTATGACATCTGATATTTTTGAAGCCCACGGTTTTTTCATAATCCCTCCTAAAAGCTATTTATACCCCTATCGTTATAATTATGTCAAGGCGCGAGTTTCTTATCATAAACTTTCATTTGACATTTTATCCTCCCTCTTTTAAAATTCTCTTTATGAAAACGAAAGCTTCCTCCTTTTATCCCTTCATACTTGAGAGTATCGCTGAGGGAATAGTTGTAATAGGCCTTGACAGAAAAATTATATACATCAACGAAATGGCTGAAAGACTAATAGGCATGCCTGAGATGTCTATCAAGGAGACGCCATGTAATGAGGTAATTAAGACCGACCTCTGTTCAACGAACTGCCCCTTCAACTCTAATATCAATAATGTCTCTCATTTTAATGTAAACCTCCATAAGAATGATGGTTCATCTATTCTACTCTGCCTTAATACCGCACCTTTAAGAGACGAATACGGCAATGTCATCGGTATTATAGAAAACTTCAGGCCAATGAGTGCGCTCGTTGATGTAATCAGGAGCTTAGAGAAAAATAATATCATCCTGAAGGAGGAAAAAAGCAGGATAAACTCTATCCTGAATAGCCTTGCTGATGGCGTATTTACAATGGATAAGGAGACGAGAATAACAAGTTTTAACGAGGGGCTTGAAAGACTTACAGGGCTGATGGAGAAAGATGTCCTTGGCCTCCCCTGTAAGGCGGTATTAAGGGGAGATATCTGTGATACAGACTGTCCCCTATCCTTAACGCTAAAGAATGGATATGGCGTATCAAGGTGCAGGGAGAGAATTGTGAATAAATATGGCAATACAATCCCTGTATACATCTCCACCGCCTTCTTAAAGGATATTACAGGTGAGATTACAGGGATTGTTGCAACGGTGAAGGATGCATCTGAGATAGAAAACCTGCAGAAGGAATTAAACGAGAGGCATCGGTTTTCAAATATTATTGGAAAAAGCAAGTTCTTGCAGGAAATCTTTGAGTTAATAGAAATAGTTAGCAACACAGACTGCGCCGTTCTTATTCAAGGAGAAAGCGGGACAGGTAAGGAACTTATAGCAAAGGCCATCCACTACCAGAGCCAGAGGAGGGATAAACCCTTTATAAAGGTCAACTGCACAACCATAGTTGAGGGATTATTTGAGAGTGAGCTCTTTGGACATGTAAAAGGGGCATTTACCGGGGCTATACGAGATAAGATAGGTAAGTTCGAGCTTGCCGATGGCGGGACAATCTTCCTTGATGAAATAGGCGATATGCCCCTTTCCTTGCAGCCAAAGCTTCTAAGGGTGCTGCAGGATAAAGAATTAGAAAGAGTTGGAGATACCCAAGTAAAAAAGGTGGATGTAAGGGTTATCGCTGCCACAAATAAGAACCTTTCTCATGAAATAAAGTCTAATAAATTTAGAGAAGACCTTTTTTACAGACTCTGTGTTGTTCCTATAGAGATACCTCCCCTGAGGAAAAGAAAGGAGGATATATCATTGCTTGTGAATTATTTTCTTGAGAAATGTTCAACGAAGTTTCCTACAAGGCAGAAGATTTTAAAGGTCTCTATAGGTGCGATGTCAGCCATTATGGAATATGATTGGCCCGGAAATGTAAGAGAACTCGAAAACGCCATTGAGCGCGCCTATATACTGTCAACAACAAATACGATTGATATTGAGTCTTTGCCGCCAAGCTTAAAGACACCGATTGAAGGAAATGAAAGCCCCAGAAGCAATAGCGGGGTTGAGAGGTTTTTAATAGAAGAGGAGCTAAGAAAGAATAAGGGTAATAAATCCAGAACAGCAGAAGCCCTTGGCTTCAGCCGAATCACCCTATGGAGAAAGCTCAAGAAATATCAATTAACTTGAAACATTTGAAACATTTGTTTCATAATGTTTCATTCTTTGAAACACATCAACTTTCTCTCTTAATTAAAAACCTATATAAAACAAAAGGTTAATAAAGAATCTATCTTGGCACATAGATTGCATTTCTTAAGAAAGACTATTTAGAGAAGGAGGTGATATAGATTGGAGAAGAAAAAAAAGAGAATGGCTATCATAGCCTCAAAGGGTACTCTTGATATGGCCTATCCGCCACTTGTTCTTGCATCAACGGCTATAACCATGGATGTAGAGGTATGCATATTCTTCACACTATATGGTGTTGATATAATTTGATAAAGAAGATAAACTGGCCTACTATCCCTGAATTTATAAAGATCTGCTTGGATGGAGGGGTAAGAATGATCGCATGTGCCCCGACACTTGAGATGACCGGTGTCAAGAAAGAAGACATGGTAGATGGGGTTGAGATAGCCGGAGCAGCAGACTACCTGCATTTTGCCTTGGAGGCAGATATCTCTCTCTTTGTTTAAGTTAAGATAGAACAGGCTGTTGAAAAACTTGGATTACCGTCATTGCGAACGAAGCTGTCTTTCGCTACTCCGTAGCTTCAGAACAGCGTAGGATAGCGAAGCAATCTATTACTCGTGATGAGTGATGCGTGACATGAATGGGCTTTTTCAACAGCCTGCTAATGCCCTTTTTATAAATGTCAAGAGAAAAATTATTACAAATTATAGGTTTGTTTTAGTAAACAGGAAAGATAATATTGAGGGCCTTTATCTTTCTATGGAGGTGGCTTCTGTCAAGCTGAAGAACATCTGCTGTCTTTGATATGTTCCATTCATTCTCTTTCAGTATAGTTGTAATGTATTCCTTCTCAAAGTCATTTACAGCATCCTTGAATGAATCATATCTCTTTGCCTCATGCGCAGCAGAATCTTGATAACTTATATCACTCTTAAATGATTTTGGGATATCTGAAATGGCAATAACAGGCGACTTGGTCATAATCATCAGACGCTCAACTATATTTTTCAATTCCCTTACATTACCAGGCCAGTTATGCTCCTGAAACAC
>JACRON010000218.1 GCA_016214425.1 Nitrospirota bacterium | reverse complement strand
AGCCTTTCAAGCAATGCAACTGCCCTCTCCTTCCTCTCCTTTTCGTTATATATTATAGGTATTAATGGATAAGCCACATTCTCCCATGCAGAGAGCCTTGGTATAAGATTGAAATCCTGGAATATAAAACCTATCTTTTTTCTCCTTATAAGCGCAAGCGCCTCATCTGATAAAACAGAGAGCTCCTCATCCTGCAAAAATATCCTGCCTTTAGTCGGTCTGTCAATAGCGCCCAGCAGGCTTATCAAGGTAGTTTTTCCAGAGCCTGAAGGCCCTGAAAGGATAGTAATGTTGCCCTTCTTTATTTCAATATTAATATCCTGCAAGGCCTTTATTTCTTCAGGCCTGTTGGGATTGTAATATTTAGAGAGTCCTTCGGTTTTGAAAACTGTGTTATTTGTATTCATATCATTGTTACCACTCCCCTTAATCCCCTCTCCCCATTGGGGAGAGGGATAGGGTGAGGGGGAATGGCTGTTTACTTCATTGTTACTGCCGGTGGCGTCACAGCGCTCCTCCATGTTGAATAAATGCTCCCTACCATAGTTAATATAAGCGCAAAGGCAAAGCCCAGAAATACAGGAATAGGCATATACCGAGCAGGCACTGGAAATTTTGCCAGTATCCCTATCTCTGCAATAAAGAACTGGGCAATCAAAAATCCATTAAAGAACTTTATCCATACAAAAGATACAATCAGTGCAAGCGGCGCTGCTGTTAAGCTGATTAAAAGATTTTCAATAAACACAACCTCTATTATCTCGCTCGTCTGCCAGCCTATTGCCTTGATAATGCCAATCTCCCGCCTCCTTTCTCCCATACCGAATCCTGACACAACCAATAGCGCAGGAATGGCTAAGGCAAAGGCTACTGTGTAAAGGGCAGTAAATATGCCCTGCTTCATTGTAAAGCCCTTGGTAAAATACTGCCTCACAAGGTCTTTTGTCTGTATTCTTATAAGAGGCCTCTTCTCATCACCTTCATGAAGCAGGTTCAACACCTCTGCTATACTTGCAACATAACCCGGTCTTACATATATCAGCAAATCCGAGGCCACACCATCTTTTCTGAATATCTCTGCTGCATCATCAAAGGACATCCTGAATCTCTTTTATAGCAGATAAAGG
Source organism: Nitrospirota bacterium (assembly GCA_016214425.1). Taxonomy (GTDB): domain Bacteria; phylum Nitrospirota; class CAKKRA01; order 9FT-COMBO-42-15; family 9FT-COMBO-42-15; genus 9FT-COMBO-42-15. The sequence goes on along the minus strand of JACRON010000218.1, from coordinate 5,790 downwards.
CACTGCTGCATTCCTTCCATACAAATCATGGGTGAGGTATATATCTGCACCGTTCTCTACAGATATTAAAGACTGGGACTTGACACCTTCTGACAAGGCAATTGCAGTAATAAATGGAAAGAGTATTGCCACAAGGCATAAGATTACAAATATAGTCCTTCCTTTATATCTGAATAGATTCTCAGACGCAACTATCAAAAAATTAAGATGACGCCTTAACATAATTAAGGAGACTCCTCCATATACACAACAGAACCGGTATGGTCAGGGCAGTAGCAGTATCCTCCAGGCACAGGCCATTCAATGCAGGAGCAGACTCCTTCTACTCTGGGGTCATAATTTATATAACACCACGAGGGCTTGGCAACCGCGCCAATACCAAGCCCTCCTGTAATCCTCTGAAACGAAAGAATATTGTCCGTCTGCCTTTTTTTAAAGGCATAGCCGTCATACGCAATTACTGCAATAACAGATAAAACAAGGCAGACAACTATAAATATGTATACAACCTCTTTTTTCAAGATGCATCCTTTTGTGCCCTGAATTTACAACTTTTTTTTACATGCCATGGCCTTTTTTCTCATCATGACCATGCTTCTTCATCTTCTTTCCGGAAAGGCTTTTTACAGCAGCCTCGTAGTTTAACACCTCTCCGCCATGCTCTTTTTGAAATGCCTCTGCTGCATCCTTTGTAGAAAAGGCAACCATGGAATTTGGCATAAGCCCCTTTTCAAGCTTATCCTTCTTTGTTGTTATATCAGCGCCCTTTACATAATATGCAGAATCAGCATCTGCAAGCTCCTTTGTGTTGTAATCTGTAACCTTTGCTGACTTAACATTTTCAGAAAGATTTCCTCTCAGAAGCATTCCGCAGTCAGGGGAATCAGTAGTTTTTGTGCTGCCATCCTTCAATTCTATCACAAAATTCCCTTTTCCGCCTTTCATAACATTCATACCGCATACCTCGCACTTCATGCCGCTTTGCATCTCCGCACCCTGGCCATGCTCCATATCCATAGCATTAACCGCTGAAAAGTAATTTACAAAAACTGATACAAAAAACAATAATACTGCTATTTTTAAAAATCTCATTTTAATCCTCCTATGAAAAAATTGATTACACTGATTCTAAAAACGATTACACAGATTAAAAACTTATACAAACGCATTAAATCCCATTACATGATAAAGCAGTTGTTAATTAATTTTAAAATCCCCCTTAATCCCCCTTTTTCAAAGTAATGCGTTTGTATTAATTAAGAATGGAGCTTGCTTGGCGGCCTTTCAAGGAATAAAATAACTGTTTGTGATGAAATTGTTAAATAGTTAAAATCAAGAAATGAAACAGATATATTCTGATTCAGGGGATATTTGCTTAACAGATACGGGTCGCCAAATGATGATGCTTGAGCCTTAGAGGTGTTATCATGGCAGTCTGCAGTACCTATCCTGCATTGAAAGTGGTCTGTAAGCCTGTTTTTCTTTATCTCCCTTAAATGATGGGGACATGAAACTTTCTCGTTATTTTTAGCCATAGAAGGGCTAAGATTGCAGAAAAGGCTGCAATATGGCAAAGGCTCTGTTTTCTCCTTTGCTCTCTCAATAGCATAGACAACTGGAACTGAGATATTCAATATAAAAACTAATAAGAGGACAAAAGAGATTACAAGCTTCTCACTCTTTGTTACCATATTAAATATAATATAATTGATAAAGAGTTTCTGTCAAGTTAAAAACCCAAAATTACCTTGCCAAGTTACGCCTTTTTGTCCACCATCTCCTTCAGCTCCTTGCCTGCCTTAAAGAATGGAACCCTCTTTGCAGGCACGCTCACAGAAACGCCGGTTTTAGGATTTCTGCCGTCTCTCTGTCTTCTCTGCCTTATCCTGAAACTCCCAAATCCCCTTATCTCTATCTTGTTGCCCTTTGAGAGAGCTTCCTTGATGCTGTTGAACACGCTGTTTACTATAACCTCAGTCTGCCTCTTTGTTAACCCCTGAATCTTCTCAGAGACTCTTTCTATTAATTCTGCCTTTGTCATACACCTTACCTCCTCAGGCTAAAAAAAGGTTAATAATTTCTCCCCGATTCTCCGCATCTCCGTTTCAATTTTTTTTACGAAGCCGTTAAAGTAGATAGCGGTATTGCAGATTGATATAATTCCCCTTCCTTAATCTTTCTCCTATATCTCCCCAGAACTCCTCCTTTAACAGCTCTAAGATTGAAAAGTCCATCCTCTTTTCAATTATCACTGGCTCGCCTTTTATCCCGGCGAGTTTTGCTGTTATGTTAATTGCATCCTGCATTGTCCCAAGCTCATCAACTAATTTTAATTCCTTTGCCTGCCTGCCTGTAAATATCCTTCCATCAGCTAATTCCTTAACTGCCTCAGGCTTCATCTTTCTTCCATCTGCCACAGCGCTGATAAACTGTGCATATACATCATCAATTATGGCCTGAAGAATATCTTTTTCATCCTTTGTAAGACTCCTGAAGGGGGATCCGATATCCTTGTGTTTCCCGCTTTTTATTACCACGCCTTCAACGCCTATCTTCTTAAAGAGCCCCTCTAAATTTGCAAATTCCATTATTACTCCAATGCTTCCTGTTAATGTGCCGGGATTTGCAACAATCCAGTCAGATGCGCAGGCAACATAGTAGCCGCCGGATGCAGCGACAGTCCCCATTGATGCCACAACCTTCTTCTGCTTCTTCTCCTTCAGCCATTTCAGTTCCTCGTATATTTCCTGCGATGCAACTACACCGCCGCCGGGACTGTCTATCCTGACAATAACAGCCTTTACAGAAGGATTATCTGCATATTTTCTGATCTCCCTGACAGCGCTCTTTGAATCAACAATAACGCCCTTTATATTTATGATTGCGATCTTCTCGCCGCCAATCCCCATCTTACCGCCCATTAGCATTGTGGTTCCAAAGGATATGAGAAATACAACTACCACAAGGGATGCAAATATTATAATTCCAATAATCAAAGGCTTTCTTTTCATTTTCTAACCCTCCTGTTGCCCTTCCTCCTTTTTATTCAAAAGCTTTTTTGCTACAGCGCCAAGACTCTGGTCAATGTCTCCCTGCGATTTCAGATACTCATCAACCTCTGCCTTTTCCATGTCTTTTTTATACATCTTAATGCTCAGGCCGATCTTTCTTTCATTCTTGTCAACCTTTACAACCTTTGCTTTTATCTCTGAACCAACAGGAAGCGCGGTTTCAACCTTTACAGAAGGCTCAATACCTGTCTCCGATGTATGGATAAGGGCGTCAATGCCGTCTTCCAATTCAACGAAGATGCCAAAGTCAGCCAATTTGACAACCTTGCCCTTTACAGATGTCCCAACCTTATATTTTTCAGGTATCTCCTTATCCCATGGGTCAGGCGTAAGCTGTTTTATGCCAAGGGAGATGCGCTCCTTGTCGCTGTCAATCTTTAATACAACTGCCTCAACCTTCTGGCCTTTTTTTATCACCTCAGAGGGGTGTTTTATGTGCTTTGTCCATGAGAGGTCAGAGACATGAATCAGGCCGTCAATACCCTCCTCAAGCCCGATGAATGCGCCGAACTCAGTAATATTCTTTATCTTGCCTTCTATCTTTGTGCCAACAGGATATTTATTCTTAACTATATCCCACGGATTCGGTATAATCTGCTTCATGCCAATGGATATCCTCCTGTTCTCCTTATCTACTGAAAGCACAACAGCCTCAACCATATCGCCCATTGAAACAACCTTTGAAGGGTGTTTTACATCATGTGTCCATGACATCTCTGAAACATGTATCAGGCCTTCTATGCCATGTTCAAGCTCAATAAAGGCGCCATAGTCTGTCAGGCTCACCACCTTTCCCTTAACCTTTGTATCAGGTGCATATCTCTTATCAGCATCCTTCCATGGGTCTTCTCTCATCTGTTTCAGGCCAAGGGAGACCCGATTTGTGTCTTTATCATATTTAAGAATAATAACATTGATCTTACTGCCCACTGAAAACAATTCAGATGGATGATTTACCCTGCCCCAGGACATGTCAGTAATATGGAGAAGACCGTCTATTCCGCCTAAATCAATAAAGGCGCCGTATTCAGTGATATTCTTGACAATACCTTCAACAATCCCTCCCTCGTTTAAGGTCTCAAGGAGCCTCTTGCGGGTTGTATCCCTGTTCTCTTCCAAGACAGCCCTTCTTGATAAGACGATGTTTCCCCTTTTGCTGTTCATCTTAATAATTCGCATTGGAAATGTCTGTCCTATTAATCTATCCATATCCTTCACAGGCCGCAAATCTATCTGCGAACCGGGCAGGAATGCCTTTACTCCTATATCAACAGTCATTCCGCCCTTTATTCTTGAGATTACCTTTCCCTTGACTATTTCTTTATTCCTATATGCCTTTTCAATGTCATCCCACACCTTTACCTTGTCTGCCTTTTCCTTTGAAAGTATAAGGTTGCCCTCGCTGTCTTCATGCTCCTCTAAATAAACATTAATTTCGTCGCCAACCTTTATCTTAGAAAGGTCATCCGTTGTAAATTCCTGTATCGGAATTATGCCCTCTGATTTAAAACCTATATCAACCATCACACCATCATGGTGTATTGCCATTACCCTTCCCTTTACGATTGTGCCCTCTTCTATCCTGGTAAAGGACTCATCATAAAGCTTGCCAAGCTCGTTACCCTGTCTATTTTCCGCGCCTGTTTCATCAACCTCTTCAGATTCGTCCTTGAACTCAATATACATCTTCTTTGGTATATGCCTACTTCCCTCTTTATCCATCATTATTATCAGCACCTCCTAATGGTATTCTTTTCCATCCTTTCATTAATCACAGCCAATCTATGCACAATTTCTTCAATTATCCAGTCGGGTGTTGATGCCCCTGCAGTAATACCAACCATGTCTACACCTTTAAACCACTCTTCGTCAATCTCGTCAGCCACCTCAATATGATATACTTTTTCAAGTTCTTCTTTGCATATTGCAGCGAGCCTTGTTGTATTGGCGCTGTTTCTGCCGCCCACTACAAGCATTAAATCAACCTCTCTCGCTATCTCCTGCGCCTCTTCCTGCCTGATGCTTGTGGCGTCGCATATTGTATTTAGTATCTTTACTTCCCTTGCGCTCTTTAGGGACTCGTCTATTACCTTGAGGAGATTTGCCCTTGACTGGGTTGTCTGGCTGACTATGCCGACCTTTTTATTTCTTACAAGTTCACTTATCCCTTCGCCTGTTTCAGTTACAATAACGCCCTTCCCTGCATAGCCGATTATGCTTTTAACCTCCGGATGCTTCTCATCGCCAACAATGATTATCTGATAGCCATCCTCCTTTAATTGGGTAGCATATCTCTGCGCCTTTTTCACAAATGGACAGGTAGCATCAATAATCCTGTTTTCATTCTTGTTTATATCTTTAATAACATCTGGAGTAACGCCGTGTGAGCGAAGGATAACCACGCCCTTTTCAATTTTACTACAAGATTCTACTGCACTTACCCCTTCTTCTGCAAGCTTTTTTACAACCTGAGGATTATGTATTATCGGGCCAAGGGTATAAACATCCTTTCCGCAATCTTTAGCTGTATCAAAGGCAAGTTTAATCGCCCTCTTTACGCCAAAACAAAAGCCTGCGTTTTTTGCAATTATGATTTCCATAAATCATTTATCATGTAGGGCGAACACAAGGTTCGCCCCTACAACCTCGTCTTCAATTCAGAAATCCCTTTCATTATCTCATTGGTAATATTATCAAACATTTTTTTATCACCCTTGTT
>JACRON010000217.1 GCA_016214425.1 Nitrospirota bacterium | reverse complement strand
ACCTTGTTAAATATGCTTGTATAGTGAATGACAAGGGTGATGTAATTGGCAGATGCGGCCTCGGTGCAGTGATGGGACACAAAAAATTAAAGGCAATAGTCGCAAAGGGGACAGGAAAGGTAAATCCCGGTCTTGTTGATGAATACAATAGCTTGAGAAAAATACTCCTTGAGAAGATTAAAGAGAATGTTGTATCGCAGTCATTTCATCAGATGGGGACAGCAGTTGGGATGGATTTAGGCCTTCTCTCAGGTGATATACCAATAAAGAACTGGAGGCTCGGAGACCACTCTGAGCTAACCAATACAATAACTGGGCCTATTATGACAGAGAAATATCTTAAAAGGGCTGGCGCATGTTTCGGCTGCCCTATTGCATGCAAGAGGGTGGTAGAGGTTAATGACGGACAGTACAAAACAGAAGAGGGGCCGGGACCAGAGTATGAGAGCCTCTGTTCGCTTGGCGCAATGACCATGACATTTAATCTGCCTGCTTTGATAAAGGCAAATGAGCTGTGCAACAGATATGGCCTTGACACAGTCTCCTGCGGTTCAACCATTGCATTTGCAATGGAGTGCTATGAAAATGGTATAATAAAGAAGGCCGATGCAGATGGCCTTGAGCTTGCATGGGGCAATGAAGATGTTTTGCTGTCTCTTATTAAAAATATTGCAAATAGAGATGGTATAGGCAATATACTGGCAGAGGGAAGCAAGAAAGCAGCAGAAAAAATTGGTAAAGGCGCGGAGGAGTTTGTTGTAACTGTAAAGGGCCTTGAGGCAGAGATGCATGACCCTCGTGGATGGCATGGCATGGGTCTTGCCTATGGAACATCAAACAGGGGCGCTTGCCACAGTCAGTCAATGAACGTGCATATTGAGCAGGGTGTAACTATATATCCTGAGCTTGGCCTTGACAAGGATTTTAAAGGACAGGAGAGTATTGGCAAGGCAGAGATGACAGTGAAATCACAGAATATGGCACTGTTTGTGATGAGCTGTATAAGCACAGATGATGTTGCAGACATGCTAAGGACAACAACATCATTTGATTATGATAAAAACAAGGTTATGGAAGCAGGAGAGAGAATATGGCTGTTAAAAAGAGGGATTAATAATTTAATGGGTGTAACCTCTACTGATGATGCCCTTCCAAAGGCAATAATGACGCCATTAAAGGACGGCGCAGCAGCAGGCTCTGTGCCTGATATGAAGCTGATGCTAAAGGAGTTTTATCAACTAATGGGCATTGATGAAAAAGGCCGGCCGACAAAGGAGAGGCTTGAAAGATACGGGCTTGGGGAGTTGGTAACAAGGCTATATTCAAGATGATTTGAAAAGATTATTCAGATTTTAAGAAATCTTATGATAAAATAGAAGTATAAGGAGGTGTTTTATGGCAACAAAGACAATAAAATTAGAGATACCTTTTCAGAAATTGCTTAATGTCGTTGACCAGCTTACCCCAGAAGAAAGAATAGTACTTAAAAAGAAATTAGAAAAAGAAAAGGCTACCACATGGCAGGAGAGATTTGGGAAGGCATTGAGATATCTCGGCAAGAAGAATGTTAGATTCTCAGAACAGGAGGTAGCAGAAGATGTAAAGAGGGCAATTGCTGAGGTAAGAAGCCTTGAGAAAGATTAAGGCAGTTATTGATACAAACATAATTATAAGCGGCGCCATTTCACCAAAAGGTCATTCACGAAGAATACTTGAATTAGCGCAAGAAGATGTCTTTAAAGCAGTAACATCAGTTTCAATAAACAAAGAAATCCTTAGTGTGCTCCATAGAGAACATATTTATATAAAATACAATTTGAATGAGGATATTATTGATGATATAGCTGCATTTCTTTACGAAGGAACAATTTTGGTTGAAGGAGCTTTTGAGGTTTCAAAAATCAGAAAAGATCCAGCAGATGATAAATTTATAAGCTGTGCTGTTGAAGGGGAAGTGGATTATATTGTTTCAGGCGACGAACATCTATTGAATCTAAAACATTATAAAGGTATCCAGATTATTTCTGCAAAAAGCTTTCTAAAAATATTGAATGAAAAATAAAAGTAAAATAGACCTTCCTGCTTTTTCTGCAAAATGTTTAAGAATATTTTTATGTATTTTATGAATACATGAAAGGAGCAATTATGGAACAGGAAAAATTGTTTGAGATTTTCAAGATCGCCATTGATAAGGAGCATGAGGCCTCCGAGTTTTATACAAAGGCCGCGCAAAATACAAAGGATGCTGAGGCAAAGGCGCTCTTTGAAAAGTTTGCATCTGTAGAGTTAGAGCACGAAAGGGCATTGGAGGAGACATATAGGAGAATGAAGGCAAAATACATAGTGTAAGGAGGGGGATGGTGTTTACTTTTCCAAGTGATGAATGGGTAGCTGAGTTCAAGAATGTTATAAACTCAAGCGAGAAATACAAAGAGGTTGCTGCGCAGTGGGAAGGCGATGTCTCTTTTATCTGCCTTGCAAATCAGTCCATTGGTTTAAATGAGGACTTTGCTATATGGACAGACCTGTTTCATGGCGAGTGCAGGGATGCAAAACATCTTACAGCAGTGGATGCACAAAAGGCAAAGTATGTGATTACAGGAGACTACAGCCGATGGAAGCAGGTAATAAAAAAGGAACTTGACCCGATTAAAGGAATGATGCAGGGGAAGCTAAAACTTAAAGGCGACCTTCCAACAATTGTAAAATTTATAAAGGCTGCGCAGGAGCTCGTTGAGTGCAGCAGCAAGGTGCCGAGCAGGTTTCTGGACGAAACATAATTCCCTCTCCCCATGCGGGAGAGGGTTAGAGTGAGGGGTAATAAAATTATGCCAAACTATACAACAGACCTTTCTTTTAATTTCAACTGCCCCACAAAGATTGTCTTTGGCGCTGGCGCTGTAAATGATGTTGGCCCGGAGATGGACAGCCTGAATAAAAAGAGGGCT
>JACRON010000216.1 GCA_016214425.1 Nitrospirota bacterium | reverse complement strand
CTTCTTTAAGGCATTCTTCATCATTGGCTCAACCTTAGTTCCTGCTGCAACAGCATAGATGCCGTCTTCATAAAATATGATTGGGTCGCCGTCTTTTGCAAATCTTAGGCAGCTCTCAAGGTTTTTATAAAGAACTGGTGATTTATTAATTGTATGAAGCATCTTTCCTCCCCTAAAATGGCAGCAGGGCGTGCTGCTCTTCCATTATCTTTGCTATCTCTGCTGCCTCAACTACTTTAGGCTTAATAACAAGGTCATCAACACTAAGGCCTCTTAGTTCAAGGGATTCCCTCTCAGCATAAATATTGGTAATGTCATAATCTTGCGCATTATAAACATAATCTTGCTTTTTTCTTTTTCAGCCATCAATCCCCTCCCCTTTTTAACCCGCACCAAAGGTTATCAATCTGTCTGACTCTATTGCAATCTCTGTTAATTGACCCAAACCTGAGATGCGAACATTCGGAACTATTACCTGGTCATTTATACCGCGACGTTTGGCAGCAGCAATGCAGACAACGATATCTATCCCCTTTGCGCCGAGCTCTGACCACCTCTTGCTGATATTCCTGTCATCCTGAGGCGGGTCCATCAGCTTCGTTACATTGATAACACCATCATTATAAAAGAATATCCCCTGAATGGTGTGTCCCCTCTCAAGCGCTGCCTTTATAAAATTGTATGCGCTGTCAGCAGCCTCATGGTTATAAGGACCTTCTTGTATTAGTATGCCAAATTTCATTTTACCCTCCCTCAAAACCACCCCTCACCCTTCCCTCTCCCCTGAGGAGAGAGGGTATTATTTTTATTTCCTCTCCCCTGATGAGAGAGGGATTATCTTTATTTCCTCTCCCCCTTGGGGAGAGGAGTAAGGTGAGGGGGATTATTATACCGCCACTCTGTATCTTTGTTTCTCTCCCCTTGCCTCTCCTATTAGTTCCACAAACTCCTCTGCCCATTGCGACGACCCTATGGCGTGCAAATGGGCATAGGATGCAATTACATTCTTATAGATTATGCCGTCATTCTTTCCATCAATGCCTTTACCGCGTATAACTTTATATAAAAATTTTACATCACCTAAGTTTCTGAACCTTGAATAATGGAACTCATGCCCCTTTATTTCTCTACCATCCGCATCCTGCAAGACAACATAGCCATGCGCCTGAACCCTCTTTGTCATCTCTATATCACATGGCAGAACGCCGACCATCTTCTTTATCTTCCCATCCCATGATATGCTGCGGGAAAGATACATCAGTCCTCCGCATTCAGCATAAACAGGCATCCCGGCCTCAATTGCAACATGAATATCCCTGCGTAAAGAGGCATTAGCCTCTAATTCATCCATAAACATCTCAGGAAAACCGCCGCCAATATATAATCCATCCACATCAGGCAACTTTTTATCCTCAAGGGTATCAAAGAAAACAATCTCAGCGCCTGCATCACGAAGGGCATCAAGATTTTCAAGGTAATAGAAAGAGAATGCCTTATCAAGGGGAACACCTATTCTCACCTCTGGTTTTAATTTCGGGTTTCGGGTTTCGGGTTTCGGGTTTAAAACCTTAAACTCGCAACTCGCAACTCGCAACTCCTGTGGAGCATTCTTTGCAATCTCTATTATCCTATCTATATTTACATTTGTTTCAACAATCTTGCGGATATTTTCTATGGCAGGCATTAATTCTGAATCTTCTTTTTGCGGGATAAGGCCGAGGTGTCTTTCCGGGATATTAAGTTGAGAACTTCTTGGAAGGCAGCCTAAAACATCTATCTTGCAATAGCGCTCAAGCGCTGCTCTGAGCTTCGCCTCGTGCCTGCTGCCTGAAACATTGTTCAGGATAACCCCTACTATATTGATATCAGGCTCAAAGTTTTTATAGCCATTAACAAGTGCTGCGATGCTGCGAGTCATTCTGGCAGAATCCACAATCAATATTACGGGTGACTTTAATATCCTTGATATATTCGCTGTGCTGTTCTCACCGTCTATATCAACGCTGTCATAAAGGCCCTTATTGCCTTCTATAATATTAATATCAGCGCTGCGGCTTGCAGTAACAAATGTCTTCTTGACCCCATCTTGACCCATCATAAAGAGATCAAGGTTGCGGCAGTAACTTCCTGCTGCAGCAGTGAGCCAGCTCGGGTCTATGTAGTCCGGCCCCTTTTTAAAGGGCTGAACCTTTAGACCCCTTTTTGCCAATGCAGCGCACAGACCAATACTTACTGTGGTCTTGCCTGAGCGGCCGTGTGCGGCAGAGATTACCACACGCGGTGCAGTAAGGCATGAACCGCTCTGGCCATATACCGTTCTGGTATATGGCTGGTTCATACCAAGGCTGTCAGGCTGTCCTTTATGATTAGACTGCTCTTTAATACCCTTACTCAAGCTGTCTTCTCCTATTTTTTTAGCTCTTTGAAAAAGGCAGAGGGGCAAGAAATCCTTCCCCCCAAGATTTGCGGATATATTTTATATCAGAAATGGTATGATCTGCAAGTCAATTTTCTAAGATTAAAAAAGATTTTCTTGCATGTATGGGCTAAGGAGGTTTTTATAGCCATAATCAAGGCGGAGGGGGCCAATAGGTGTGTTATACCTTATTCCAGCGCCAGTTGTATATTTTAATTCTCTGAGATTAAAATCATTATAATTACGCCATACATTACCGCTGTCTACAAAAAAGACCAGTCCTAAATTATAGGGAAGAAAGAATCTCAATTCTGCATTAAGTATGGCCATAGCATTTCCACCAGTTGGTGTTCCTGTATTACCCTTTGGCCCGAGATAGTCCTGACGATAGCCCCTTACAGTAGTCCTTCCCCCTGATAGGAATCTTTCGCTTATAGGCATCTCTTCAGAATGTCCAAGACCCCTGCCAATACCGCCTCTTCCAGATAGCGCAATGACAAACCATTTAAAAGGCGAATAATACCATGATGTCTGAAGGCTTGCCTTAATAAATCTTGCCTCAGAACCGAGATAATCTGCTGCATTTTTTACAGAAAGGCCGTGAAGAGACCCTGATGTAGGATTAAATGGATTGTTCCTCAGATCAATTATTATAGATGGATTCAGGCTGCTTATTGCAATATGTCCTTCATCCTCAGATGCAAGAACTGCATCAGGCTTGACATTATAAAGCTCTACATCTTCATACTGATAAAGGAGGGAGCCTCTTATATATTCAGTAAAGCCTTTATCAATGCCTGATGTTGCGCTCAGCCTTCTTAAGGAATAACCTATCTTCTCCTCTGTCTGATACCCTGCGCCTGCCCTTGCCTCAACAGGATTATTAAAAAGCCAGGGTTCCCTAAAGCCTATAGAATATTTTGTCTCAACAGCGCTTGCCTCTACCCTTGCAGTCACATGCCTGTTATATCCCCAGAGATTTTTGTGCGAGACCTCAACAAACCCTCTGAGTTTCTCCACATCGCCAAAACCAACGCCAAATTCAACAGCGCCAGCATTCCTCTCTTTTACAGAAATCTGGATATCCTTCACATACTCCTTTTGTTCAGGCTCATCCTTTTTAATCTCCTTAATCGGCTCTATCTTCACCTCGCCGAAGATGCCGAGTCTGTAAAGTTTGCGCTGGCTCTTTAATATCTTTTCATAATCATAGGGCTCCTCTGAATGTATAAGGAGTTCTCTGTATACCACCTTCTCCTTTGTTAATACATTGCCTGTAAGATATATCCTGCCGAAGGTTACAGGTTTATCCTCCTTTATTGCATAGATAAGCTCAATCAACTGCTTATCATCCTTAAAAAAGCGCTTTAGCTCAACAATGGCATAGATATAGCCCTTCTTTGAATAGAGGGTCAGTATGTTAAATTTGTCTTCATTTGCATGCGCCTCAATATACGGCTTTCCCTCTCTGCTTTTCATTGCCTTAATTATATCATCTGAGCTATAGGCGCTATTCCCTTTTATTATTATTTTATCTATTATAGTTTTTGGTCCTTCGGAAATAGTGATAACAAGCTCCATTTCGGTCTTGTCTTCATTCAGAATAATCTTTTTTTCAAATATCTTTGCCTCTGCAAAACCATTCTGCCTGTAAAGGCCGATGATCGCCTCCATGTCCTTTTCAATTACATCATCCTGTAAAATCCCCTTTGAAAAGAGGCCTGCCTTTTTTGTGTTCATTACAGCCTTTATCTTATTTGTCCTTATAGACTCGTTGCCTTTAATTGAAATATCTTTTATGTAAATCTTATTCCCCTCGTTTATCTTAAAATCTATTACAACCTCATTCTTGTCCATGTTCTCTTTTAAGCTGTAATCTATCTTTGCAAGATAGAACCCCTTGGAACGATACAGGGCCTCCATCCTTTTAATGCTCCCCAGCAGTATATCCTCATCATAACTCCTGTCTTCGTATATAAGAAGCTCCTTCTTCAATTCATCAGAAAAGACCTGTGTATTCCCTTCAAAATTAATAATAACATGGACGCCTGCATCTATATGAATGATAATTGAGACCTCGTTGTTTTCTTCATCATAATAGACCCTCTTTGGCGATATTACTGACCTTATATACCCATCCTTTATATAATAATCCTCAAGCAGCTTAATATCCTTGTCCAGTTGAATCTCGTCATACGGGATATCCTTCCAGACCTTCAGTATATTAGCGAGAGTAATATCACTGTAAACCTTCTCGCCAGTGAACTCTATCTTTGCAACCTTTGCCCTGAAACCCTCTGTAATCTGAAAAAGCGCCGCCACCTTGTCAGGGCTCTTTTCCTGCACCGCCTTTGCCGCAACCTCTGCCTTAAAAAAGCCCTTTGCCTTATAATAATTGATAACAGCCTCTTCATTCTCTTTCAATCTGCTATGGATATATTCGTCACCCTTTTTTATCTTAATTATACTTAACAGTTCTTTTGTGGAAATAATGGCATTCCCCTCTGTCTGGATATCGGATATCATCACCTTTTCTTTAAGAATAAATCTGAGATTAACCCCTTCGTCTTCCTCATTAACATCCACAATCACATCACTGAATATCCCCTTCTTGAATAATAATTCCACCCCCTTTTTAATGCCCCTTGCTGAATATTTATCGCCTGCCTTTATACCTGTAATGGATGTAACCTCTGCAGCAGTAACACCTGTCCTGGACTCAACCTCAATCTTCAATATGGTTCTGCCTTCAAGGTATGAACCAAGGTCTTCAGAAAATGCCTCTGTTCTTATCAGCAATAAGAAGGCAGAAATCATTAATAATATAAATCCCTTCAAAATCACCCCCTACTTGAACTCAAGGCGGAACTTAATATCAGCCCCAAGCCTTCCGCTCTCATCACGCTCGCCAACCAGGGATATATTCTTGCTAAGTATATATTCTATTGAAATCAACTGCTCCTCTGTAGTAGCAAGGTTTGTTGAGTATATTACATAAAGGCTGTCATCCCAGAAGTGCTTGCTCACTGTAAGCCTTGGGCCTGCAGATGTCTTTGCTGAATAGTAATAAGGGTCAACCTGAAACCTCTCAAACCCCATAATCTCTGCAACACGCTCCTCTATAATGTCCTGAACCTGGCCTGTTACAAATGATGCTGCCTCTGCGGTGCCGATAACCTGTTCTGCGCCAACAAGCTCCTCTGTTGTCTTTCCAGTAGTCAGCAGGGCAAGGATATCTGTCTCGGAAAGGGGCGGATCTGAGACAAGAGAGAGATTAAAGCTGTCAAGAGTGCCTGTAAGATTTAAGTCAATCTGATATTTCCTGACCTTTGATGATGCATGGATATCAAATACAGGATTTATCTTTTCAGGGTCCGTAAAATCTACGCGGCCTGAAATGACCTTGAACCTGTTCTTCCTGAAATAGACCTCGCCGTCAATTGCCTCTACCTTGCCCACTATAATCGGCCTGTTAATAGTCCCTTTAAGGATTACATCTACCTCAAGTGGAAGCTTTGCAGTATTATTATTAATCCAGATATTTTCTTTTCCATGTATCTGGATATTAAGGGCTGTATCGCCAAAAACAGGCACCTCTCCCTTTGCAGGCTGCTTTACCTTCTGAAATTCCAGCAATGCGCTCTTCCATTCAACCCTTCTTTTGTATTCCCCCTTTTTTATAAATATATCGCCCTTTGCAAATTTATTCTTTTCATCGCCCTGTATAAATAGATTTGCATCAATGGTGGATGAAAAGCCTTCTGGATATGTAAACCGTGCATTTGAGATCGCAAAGTTCATTCCAAACTGGCCGAATCTGAAGCCGCTCAGCTCTATGCGGCCTGTGCCTTTTATTGTGCCGCCGCCGATTACACCCTCAAACTGCTCAATCAGAATCTGTTTCTCATTTAAAAATAGCCCTATATTAACCTTTTCAACACGCTGCGAGAGCGTCCTGCTCCTTAATGCGCCGTCTCTTATGGTTAATGCCCCTCTGACTCTCGGCTCCAGCCAGTCTCCTGAAAGCATTACTGCTGCGTATGCCTTTCCCCTGCTGTATTCAAGCTCCTTTGTAAAGAGTGTTGATATCTTCATATCAGCCTCGCCTGAAAGGCTCAGGTTGTATTCGGAAAAAGGCCTGAATCTACCAGAGAGATCAAAGGATGTATCCTCGCCCTTTATCTTAAAGGAGTCTATTATCACCTCTCCGCCTCTATAATTTACTGCAATTGCGCCGTCATTAGAGATTTTATATCCGGTAATATCAGCAGACAGGTTGTCTAAGTTAAGAAAGGCGGTGGTGGTTTGGATATTTTTAAGGGAACCTTTTACTTCTAATTTGCCTGTTGCAGAGAGCGGCATATTTAAGAATGGCTCAGGCTTTAAGATAGCAATAAAACTATTCAACGGAACATCTATTAATTCAAGCTCTGATTTAAAGGGTATATCATTTCTCAATTCTATCTCACCGTTTATAAAACTGCTGTTATTAAACAGGGCTGCGTCTAATTCAAAAACCATGTCTTTAATCCCAAATTCTATTACCCCATCGCCTAAATCCCTGTCCCCTGTTCTGATTTTTTCAAAGACAATCTTGCCGTCTATTTCAGGCCTTTTAAAATCACCCTCACCATTTAAATCAAGTCTGAAGCCTCCGTCAAAAGGCAGGTCTCCTTTAATTTTTGTCAAATCTATATCCTTCAGCTCAATATTTGACGCTGTAAGATGTGCAGACCATCCTGTTTTATCATTTCTACTGTTTTTAAAACTTATAAACCCGGTACCATTGAGGATGCTTCTATCTCTTTTTATAAAAATCTTTGAAAAGGCAATTTTACTTGCATCAAGATTGGCTGTAACAACTGCACTGTCAAAGCGCTGGCCATAGGCAGACCCTGAACTAACATTAAGCCTTCCATCGCCTGTAAACTCCTTTTTTGTCCCTTTAAATGTAAGGCTGCCTGATGCCATCATATCAATGGGTATCTCCTTATAAAAAATAGAGACAATATCCTTTGGGCTTCCATCCTTTATATCTGCCTTTAAATTAAAATATGGTTCAGGAAGGCTTATAGAGCCGTTTATATTATATCTTGATTCATCTTTCTCTATTAATATATCCTCTGCCTTCAGAGCGCTGCTGCTATAATGCACCCTGCCAGAGGCGCTTATTGCAGAAACATCCTTTACCTTTCCGTTCTTAATAGAAACCTCGCCGTCAAAAGAGGGGTTATATAATGAACCGCTTATCTCTCCGGATAAAGACATTTGGCCTGATGCATGGGGATAGCTAAAGGCGCTGGCAAACTCTTTTATATCATCTGATAAAAGTCCAGCAGACAGTTTTATTGTCCCATCCTCCTTAATCATGCCGGAAAGATTAAGTGAAGCCTTTTCAGATGTTATAATAAATTTATTAACAGCCAATATGCCGTTTTTAAGTTCAAGGCTTGAGTTCAATTCTTTTATAAGCGCCGCTGCCTTGTTAATACCCTTTTGCTCACTATTTACTGATTTAAACCTGCCTGATATCTCTGCATCTGCAGTAATGCCCTTTCTTTCAAAGTTAGCGCCTGAAAATTGGATATTAAAATCTATCTCCTTTTTTATATTTGGCAGGTCTTTTACAACTGCCGATAAGACAGGGTCAGGGTCCATTCCCTTCATACCTAATTTGCCCTTATAAGAAAATACATCATCAGTAAAGAATAAATCCATGTTTCCGGAGACAGTGCCATTTAAGATATTGCCTTTTATTGAAGATATTAAAAGTTTTTTATCCTTATATATACCCTTTAAAGAGAGCGCTCCCACAGCCTTATCATTAATGTTTAAATTCCAGAGATTGATTGTAGCCTCGCTCATCTGCAAGATATTGACATTTCCTTTTAGTTCCCTTGAATGAAAGGTGGTAGAATTTATATTCAGCATTATGCTGTTCACTGCGAATGCAGCCTTGTGGTCTTTGAGAAAGATGTCAATTTTATCATCAATATTTATGCCGCTTATCCTGCCTGCTATTGACCTTTTCGTGCTGTCAATATCAAGAATGCCGTTCTCCACATCCCATCTCTTGATTACCTTTCTTATTAATGGCCTTCTGATAAGCTCTATGGTTTTCTGAAGAAGGACTGAATGATTATCATCAGATACATCCTCCTCAAGCCATATATGGGGATTTTTAATCTGGATGCTTTTGATAAAGAAGGTGCGGTATAAAAACGCTGATGCCCTGAAATATATCCTTATCCTTTCCACATGAAGGACTTTCTCATTCTTAAAGGGTTCTTTGTTGGAGACAGAAAAATTCTTTATCTCCACATAGGTGGGAACAGGATTAAAAGGGCTAAAATAATAATCCCCTTTTTTATCCTCCTGCGCCTTTTCAAGATAATGCCCTCCTGCTGCAGCTTTATTTGGCGGGAGACTTCTTTGCCAATTCCACATATTTCATCCTTAAGTTAAAGAGGAGGTTCTTTATCAGTGCGCCTTCATCCTTTGTCAGATTTCCCTTTGTCTTTTCCTCAAGAAGAGATATTAAATCTATTGTCTCCTTTGCCTGATGCAGATTAATCCCCCTTGCGCCTGTAAATGGATCCGGCTCCTCGCCTAATTGAATGAGCGCTGAATGGGCCAATGAATATATGAAGGAGCTGAAATCTATATGTGGAAGTCTGTCTCCAAAATCATTCTTGACTTCGTTTTCCTTATTTTTTGACTCTTTTTTTCTTACATCCTCTGCAGGTCTTTTCTGCTCCTCATCAAATTTTATCCTTTTATCTGTAACCTTAAAGCCCTTTTCGTCTTCCACTAAAGCCCACCTCCCAAAATAACAGTTTAACCATTTTTCAAAATGGCTAAACTTCAATGCAAAATAAAAATTGCAAAATGTAAATTGCAAATTTTTAATGATTTTTTTCCATAACTTTGCATTTTTTACTTTGCACTTTGCAATTTTTAATGATGTTTAGCGGTTCTTTTAGAAACGCTAAACAGTTGTCCAGTCACTCTGTCGTAAATGTTATAAATGAACTTATACCCTCTGATTTCTTTAACCTTGCCTGTATGCTCTGTGCATCTGGCCTTGTTGCAAACCTGCCGATTCTGACCCTGTACCAGACGCCCTTTTCAGGGATCGTTACAGGAACAATATAAGGGTCGTATCCTTTTTTCTTTAAGCTGCCGGCAATGTCCTCTGCCTTCTCCCTTTCTTTAAAGGCAGCAACCTGTAGCGTAAATCTCTTTTCTTTTGCCGGCAACTCATCTTTTATATTCCTTTTTGCAACCTTCTCTTTCGTATTCCCTGTCTTTTTATTTTTTACTCCTGACTCCTGACTCCTGACTTCTGACTTATTTCCTTTATCCTCCGCCTTATGCTTTTTTTCTTCTATCTTTTGGCTTCTGACTTCTGTCTTCTGTGTTTTCTCTTCTTTCTTCTGCCCCCTGTCTTCTGTCTTCTCCGCCTTCTTGCTACTTTCTTCTGTTTTCTGAATTTTTTCCTCTTTCTTCTGTGCCCTCTCTTCTGTTTTCTGCTGCTTCAACGGTGGAGGCTCCTTGCCATTCTGAAGTGTCTTATAAAATGTAAAATCATCCTTTTCCTCGCCTACAATCGGATTCTTTTTTTTGGCATCATCGCCCTTTCTGCCTGAATCAATCTTTCTTAATGCAGCCTCTTTTTCAGTTGATGGCGCCTGTGATTTTGGCGCTTCTTTAGCAAAGAACAATTTATTAACAATAAAGCCAACTACAAAAAAGAATATTGCAATAAAGAAAAAAGCAATTAAAAACCTTATTCCTTTGGAACCTTCCCTCTCCCTTATCATCAATTACCTCATATAATAAGCATGGCATCGCCATAGCTATAGAATCTGTATCCCTGCCTTACTGCCTCATGGTAAGCCTTTAATATCAATTCCCTGCCTGCAAAGGCAGAGACAAGCATAAGCAGCGTTGACTTTGGAAGATGAAAATTTGTTAATAACGCATCTACTATCTTAAATCTATACGGAGGATGGATGAAAAGTTCTGAATACCCCTCCCCTGCATTAAGCGCGGCTGAATCATCTGCAGCAGATTCAAGCGCCTTTGCAGATGTTGTTCCTACTGCAATTATCCTGCCCTTTCCCTCCTTTGCCCTATTAACGGCCTTTGCAGCATCCTCTGTTATCCTGAAATATTCAGGCTCCATTTTATGCTCTGAGACATTATCACATTTAACAGGCTGAAAAGTCCCCGGCCCAACATGAAGTGTTATCTCTTTGATTCTTACACCCTTTTTCTTAATCTTACTGAGCAGGCCCTCTGAAAAATGAAGGCCTGCAGTCGGCGCTGCAACTGCCCCTTTTATCTTTGCATAAACAGTCTGATACCTTATTTTATCAGATGCTTTTGCATCCCTTTTTATATATGGCGGAAGAGGCACATGGCCAAGACTGTGTAATTTATTTTTTAAACTGTCAATATTACCAAAACTTATTACCTTC
>JACRON010000029.1 GCA_016214425.1 Nitrospirota bacterium | reverse complement strand
AGCCTGCCTTACTGCTGTTTTAAAAAAGGCGTTGCCTTTGCCGCCCCTGCCTCCTTTTGCAGCGATTACCTGCTGGCCATCCTATGTTAAATCAGCGATTACTTCTTTTGTCTGAATGTCCTTGACAATTGTTCCTGCAGGCACATTAATTATTAAATCAGGGCTGTTCCCGCCATACTGGTTTTTGCCCCTTCCATCACCGCCCCTTTTTACAATATACTGCTGTTGATATCTTTGGTCAAGGAGTGTGTTCAACTGGACAGACGCCCTTATTATAACATCGCCGCCCTTGCCGCCGTCTCCGCCGTCAGGCCCACCGCGCGGCACATACTTCTCCCTGCGGAAGCTTATGCACCCCCTTCCGCCATCCCCTGCCTTTATAAATATTTTTACCTGGTCAACGAACTGCATTACTGCCTCTTGTTATTTTTAAAAATCTCCACAAACCATGAGTATAATATCACTAAACTTGCTGATTTGTAAACCCTAACCGCACCATCGGTATTAAGATATTTGTAGACTCTCCATAAATGCACCTTTTTCAGCCAAAATTTTAAGGGAATTCTCAGGGGTTTTTAATTTATTAAAAGTCGGGTGGGAACATAAAAGGCAGATAATGTTGCTTGATGGACATTGGCTGTTGGAGAAGCTGTTGCATCTGTTTTCTCTATTTCATTTTTTCACTATATAGCGCCTTCTAAACGTGTAACCATATCGCTTTTGAAACTGCATATGGTCTTCAATCTCTTTTAAGCAAATATCAATCTTTCGCCTTTAGGCTCAGGAATGGGATCGCCAAACTCCTTAGCTGTATCAATCCATAACTGGATCGCTTCATTAGCATTTTTTAATGCCTCTTCTGGGCGCTTACCATGTGCCATGCATCCCGGAAGCTCAGGCACCTCTGCTATAAAAGCCTCATCTTCATTGCTCCAGTTAATATTTCTAACCTGTCTCACCTGATATGGTTTTGCTTTATTACCTTCTCGTTGAAGATTTATTTTCTCTATTATTCCTTCCTTTCTAAATATATGATGGCTGCCTCTAATACGCTTTTCAAAACCCATGTTTTCTAACAAATTACATAACTCTTCAAATTGAATGTTAGCATCAGAGGCTCCACTTAGGATTTTGAGTAAGACCTTCTCATGTTTATTCATTGAGCTGATTTTACCATAAATCATGAAACATTTGTTGATAATTTTGTATATTGATACAAATTGCCCTGTCAAACCTTTTCTTGCAAGATGCCGAGATAAAATGGAGATGTCTAATGTGTGCAATAGCCCGCCCCTGCACAAGATTTAAAAGAAAATTAGAATTGAGCGGCTAATGCGATAAGAGCTATATAGTTAGGGAATGCTTTAAGCATCCCCCTTGGCCTGAAGCAATAAGAAAAAAAATATAAAAGACCAGCGGGAAACATAAAGGGCAGTTAAGGTTGCCTGATAATAAAAGCACTCATCATCCACTGCTTTGTGCTGTTTTTTATTTTTTATTGTGTTCTAAACATAGATCTAACCTGCGAGCTACGAGGCGCAAAGCGCCGCTTGCACGGGTCCGTGTTGACCGAGAGGTTAGGCATTGTCTGGCAAACGGCGGAGAATTACATGCGTTTCTCCAGTGTCACCAATCTTGTGCATTTCGGTAGAGAACTTCATGCCGTGAATTGATTGAGGTGCAAATGAAGCAAACTGCGAGATTACTTCACCCGTTTTGGCATGGCGGTATTCAGAGATACCCATGAGAGGTATGAGGGTCTCTTTCAAGCGTACCTCTCCATCAAAAATGATGGTACGCACCCGAACCAGACCTTCGGTTGTCTCGACCACGAAGTGGTCGTCATCGATATAGTTTGCGCGCAGGCAAATTTTCTTCTCTGGACCATTCGCGACGAGATCGTCAAAAAGTCCCTCAATCTTCCCAGCCGCACTGGAAAATGCATTTGCCAATGTGGTTGTATTACCGGACTTCGATGACTTGAGAAATGCTGCGCTTCCCTCTGTTTTGGATAAAAGTTCCGCAAGAGCGCGTTGCCTATCTTTAGGTTCAGATTCATCAATTAGAAGGGACGCATTTTCAAGCATCGTGTGTCTTTCGACGTTATGAATGTGGCGAATTTTGAGCCAATCGGCGAATTCTTCTGGCGATAGAGCCTTTACCTCTCGCAGTTCTATACCTTGTGCAAGAGCGAACTCGGTTGCTCCTGTGGCGAAACCAGTAGTTGAAACAGCTGTCACTTTGTTGAAGCCGAAACGCGTTCTCCGACCGACAAGTTGCTCGATCCATGAATTTGACGCTGGTCCACTGCTGGGTCTATCACGGCATTCAATGAGCCACGCTATGGCCGTTGACCCTACCTTCCCTCGAATTTCAATATCAAACTCAGCAATCTGAATGCCTTCGTCGTTGAAAATGCGTTCATTGGTGGTTACAGCGAAGCCTTCTGGTAGTAGTGTTTTCTCTACGTACGCGACGAGAGCCTCAAGATGTTTCCCATCAGCAGCCATATATATATACCTAACAAGTTATTATACACTTTCTGTCTTTTACCAAAACTACCTAAAAATATAACAAAAAGCATTAAAAAGCAATAAAATATTGGCGGAGGTTATAAAACTGCATATATTATTTCCAACTAACATTACTTTTGGCATGAGAGACAGAAAAAGGGATATTTCTCAATGATTGATATCCCTCCTGTTTATTTTGACCCGAACCTTTCTATTATTTTCTATATTCCCGTTCCAGTTTTCACGAGGACAGGTTTTATTGATAGGCGAAGCTGCTGGATAAGTTGTAAAGAACTGGGCGAGAAAAGACTGCGAATGGCAGTGAGGCTAAGGAAAGTGTGTAAATAAAAAGGCGGTCATATTTGACCGCCCTCTTAATAAAAACTATTCTTACAGACCTTAAACTGCTGGATAAACGCTTACACAGGTCTTGTCTCTTCCATCCCTTTCAAACTTCACAACACCAGCTACCTTTGCAAAGAGGGTGTCATCGCTTCCTTTCCCAACATTCTTGCCCGGGTGAAACTTTGTGCCCCTCTGCCTTACAATTATGCTTCCGCCTTTAACAGTCTGGCCGCCAAAACACTTGACGCCAAGATACTGCGGATTACTGTCTCTTCCATTTCTTGATGAACCAACGCCTTTTTTATGTGCCATTTTATATATACCTCCAAAAAACCATTGATAGTCTCTTTTATAAACTTTATTCAATCAGCAAAGTAAAAAGCTTCAGATGCAAGGCGGAGCGAGGCATCGCACCGCAGCATACAAGTTAGTATGTGAGGATGCGAGGCCGAAGCGACAACGCAGCAGATGAACTTTTTACGAAGCTGACACAATCTCTGTTATCTTTAATGAAGTAAACGCCTGCCTATGCCCATTAGTCCTTCTGTAGTTCTTGCGCCTCTTCATTTTAAAAACAATAATCTTGTCCCCTCTGCCTTCTCCAACAACCTCGCCGATTACCTTGGCAGACTTCACAACAGGGTTGCCGATTACGGTCTTCTCTCCGCCAATCATCAAAACTTTATTTAATTCAACCTTTTCGCCGGGCTTTGCACTCAGCCTTTCAACTGAAATAACATCCCCCTGAGAAACCTTATACTGCTTTCCGCCTGTCTCTAACACTGCATACATCTTAATACCTCCTTCATCCTTAACAGGAATGTATTTTTTATCACATAACAGAGCATTTTGTCAAGGCTTTTTATTGACACCTATTGAAATTTAGCCCTTGACATTTAACGCCTTGCGTTATAGACTACAAAAGTGATCAAATCCTTTAGGGATAGTGAAACTGAAAAGATATATATCAGGGAATGGTCAAAAAGGCTACCAAGTGATATACAACAGATTGCCCTTAGAAAATTAAGAATAATCAACAATGCTAAAAATATCAATGACCTAAGGATTCCGCCGGCAAATCGGCTTGAAAAGCTTGTCGGTGGCAGGGCTGGACAGCATAGTATAAGAATTAATAATCAGTGGCGTATCTGTTTTATCTGGAAAGATAGTGATGCATACGAGGTAGAAATAACTGATTACCACTAAGGAGTGAGTACATGAAAAAGAAAAAATTACATCCCATACACCCGGGCGAGGTTCTTCTTGAGGAATTTTTAAAGCCTATGGGTTTGAGTCAGAATAAACTTGCATTGAATTTGGGCGTACCTCCTCGGAGGATAAACGAGATAGCGCTAGAAAAAAGAAGAATTACAGCTGATACAGCCCTTAGATTAGCGCGATTTTTTGGGACATCCTCTGAGTTTTGGCTCGGTTTGCAGGCTCAGTATGACCTTGATGTTACTGCTGATGAACTCGGTGACCGCCTTGAAAAAGAAGTAAAAGAATATTCAAATGTTGCATGAAAAAGCAGTGCACTGGGAAATAAATAAGGATAAATAGGCCGCCTCTTGGCGCACGAAGCGTCCCTTGCCGTCCCCTACAAAATAATCGCAGAAATTGCTGTCCCTATCAAAACCACCCAGATAATGTCTATTTTAAAAAGTAGTGCTGCAAATGCTGCGGCTGCAAGCAGGATGCGCGGAATGTCCCACGGGATGTTCAAGGCAAAGCGGACTGTAACAGTAAGAAGAAGCCCTACAAAAGAGGATAATATGCCATTAATGGCCTTATTAAAATATGGTGAGGCGCTCAGCCTTTCAAAGTAGGGTGTGATTCCAACAACAATTAGAAAAGAGGGCAGGAACATGCTTATCGTAGCAATAATGCCTCCGAGAGGGCCGTATAACAGATAGCCCACAAAGGTTGATGTTATCACAATCGGACCGGGTGTAACCTGCCCCAAGGCAATCCCATTAAGAAAAGTTGAACTATCCATCCATGAGCGCACCTCTACGATTTCATGAAACATAAGTGGAACAGAGGCAAAACCGCCGCCAAAGGCAAAAAGGTCTATCCTCGCCATTAGTATTGCAAGACTAAACACCTTGTGGTTTACGAAAAAGAGCAGAACAAATCCAATAGCAGATGCAAGCAACAGTAATAAAAATGGTTTTGCAGAGGGCGTATCCCCCTTTTGCCCTGTTATAATTGGGGAGGACAGTTTATTATAGAGCATAAGCCCTAAAAGGGCGGCAGATAATATTACTATAACTGGATTCATCTTTAATCCAAACATTCCTGCTGCAATAACAGCAATGATTATATTCTTATAGTTATTCAAATACGCCCTGCCAAATGACAAAGCGGCATTGGCAACAAT
>JACRON010000203.1 GCA_016214425.1 Nitrospirota bacterium | reverse complement strand
TAAGGTTGATATTGATTTATCAGCTGAAGGAATAGACAAACCTCTATTTTTTTCCATTGGCTCAGATTTTGGGATATTTGATAAAACAGCAACAGGCTATGGGAGCCATATTGGCTCAGTTGCATCTGTTGATGGAAAGGTTAAATGGGATCTGCCAAAAAAGGCAGGCGATGTTGTCCAATATCAGGGAAAAATTGCATGGGCTGCAAGCGAGGATAAGTATTTTATCGCCTCAATAATCCCTAAGAATACAATAAACGAGGTTATTGTAAAAAAAGAGGAGAAGGAAAGGTTCAACACCCTTATTAAATTTCCCAAGGCTGACAAGCTGAAGGAGACCCTTGTGCTTTATGCAGGGCCAAAGGAATACAGCAGGCTTGAGGCATTTAGAATCGGGCTTGAGGAGACCATCCCCTTAGGCTGGTTCTGGTTCATTGGCCTGCCTTTATTCCAGTTGATGAAATGGCTTTATAAGATATTAGGAAACTACGGCATTGCAGTAATATTGATAACAGCAATCATAAAGGTAATCTTTGCGCCCCTGACGCACAAGAGCTACAAATCAATGAAGGAGATGCAGAAGCTCCAGCCAAAGATAACAGCGCTACAAAAGAAGTTTAAGGATGACAAGCAGAAATTAAATATTGAGATGATGAACCTTTACAAAATACACAAGGTCAATCCTGTAAGCGGCTGCCTGCCGATGATTATCCAGATACCAGTTTTTATTGCCTTGTATAATGTTCTTTCCTATGCAATAGAACTAAGGCATGCGCCGTTTTTCTGGTGGATACAGGATCTGTCTGCCATGGATCCGTATTATATCCTCCCAATAGTAATGGGCATCTCAATGCTAATTCAGCAGTGGATGACGCCCACCGCTCCTACAGCCGACCCCATACAGTCAAAGATGATGCTCCTCATGCCTGTTATATTTACATTTATGTTCCTGAGTTTTCCATCAGGCCTTGTCCTCTACTGGCTTGTGAACAATGTCCTCTCCATAGCACAGCAGTTAGTTACCAATAAATATCTGACACCGCCGACACCGACAGAGGCATAAGCTGGTTATTTGACTTGTCTTTTGAAATCCTATAAAATTGTCCGCATAAGCGGAAAGGATGCCATTTCAATTGCTGATAAGATTTTCTTTTCAAAGAAGAACAAGAAACTCAGCAGCCTTGCAAGCCATACAATCCATTATGGTGAGATAAGGGATGACAGCAGTGAAAGGATAGACGAGGCGCTTGTAAGCATAATGAAAGCGCCGAATACCTATACAAAAGAAGATGTGGTGGAGATTAATTGCCACGGCGGTGCGCTTTCTTTAAAGAGGGTTATGGAACTTGTAATAAAAAACGGCGCAAGGCTTGCAGAGCCGGGTGAGTTTACAAAGAGGGCATTCTTAAATGGCAGGATAGATTTGGCTCAGGCAGAGGCAGTAATAGACATAATTAATTCCAAGACAGATGACAGTCTGAGGCTTGCAGTAAATCAGCTCTCAGGAATCTTGTCTAAAAAGGTCAATGCAATCAGGGAAGAACTAATTTCAATCATCGCCTCTGTTGAGGCGTCAATAGATTTTGTTGATGAGGATATAGAGTTTATTTCAAGGGATGTGATGGGAAAAAGGATTAAGGGCGCTATTGATGAAATTGAAGCGCTTATTACTACAACAGATGAGGGAAGGATTTATAAAGAAGGCATTGCAACTGCTATTATCGGCAGGCCGAATGTCGGCAAGTCAAGCCTTCTTAACGCTTTGCTGAAAGAGGAGAGGGCAATAGTAACGGCTGTGCCAGGGACAACAAGGGATGTAATAGAGGAATGGGTGAATATAAAAGGCATGCCATTGCGAATACTTGATACTGCCGGGATAAGGCACACAGAGGATATTGTGGAGATAGAAGGCGTGAAAAGAAGCAGGGAGGCAATAAAAAGGGCGGACCTTATATTACTCTTGATTGACGGGAGCGTTAAGTTAAATGATGAAGACAAAAGGCTGATGGAAGAGGTTAGGGATAAGAGGCTGATTATTCTTTTGAATAAATCAGACCTGCCATCTTTAGTTAAAAAGAGTGATATTGAGAAGGCTTTGCCTGAGAAAGAGATAGTCTCTATCTCTGCCTTAACAGGAGAGGGCGTTGATAGCTTAAAGGCAGTGATTCACGAGCTCCTGTTTAAAGGTGGAATAACAGCAGGCGAGAGGCCAATAATCACAAACCTTCGGCATAAAAACGCACTTGAAAAGACAAAAAGAGCATTAGAGAATCTTCAAAATTCAATAAAAGGCAATATATCAGAGGAGTTCCTTGCAGTGGATTTAAGGGCTGCCTTAAACGCCCTCGGCGAGATCACAGGCGAGACAGCAACAGAGGACATATTGAACAGAATATTTGAGGAGTTTTGTGTGGGGAAGTAGCAGAGGATAGGGCTCACCTAATTTGACAAAGAAAACTATTTTTAGTAAAATTCAATAAAAGCTTGGAGAGTATATGTCTATAGAAGTTATCCATCCTTACATAACCTCAGATAAAGAGATTGGCGGAGGTCGTCCTATAATATCAGGGACAAGGACAAGGGTCTCTAATAATGAAGAAATATCATAATGTAAGCAATGTCAGGATTAAAGGAGATTTTCTTATCCTGAATATTGATGGGGAAGAAAAAAGTTTGAATTAAAAAAAATATCTCCTTCTCTTGAAAATGCTTCAGAAAAAGAAAGGAACACTTTTGAGGTTTCTCCCTCAGGATATGGAATACATTGGCCTTTATTGGATGAAGACATATCCATCGATGGTTTGCTTGGAATCGTACATGCCCCTCGGTGGAAAAGAAAGATCGCATAACAATTCTAAGAGGCGTCCCAGTGCCTGCTGAAATCTGCTCAGAGTGCGGTGAGTCTTATGTGAAAAGCAGTGTTGTCCACTACCAAGCCGCATAGGTTTTATTATAAACAATGCAAAAGATATTGCTATCAAGGCAGGCGATAAGGGCATTGAGGTTGAGGGTTTTCTTTATATGGATAAGGCAAAGCTGTGAACAATGAAGATTTGACGCTGTGATATCTCTCAGGGTTCAGACTTAAATATTGAGATTAATTAGCCCCTTTCAAAAGTCTGATTATATCTAATCAATGCAATATGCTATAATTGAAAAGGAGGTGGAAGCATTATGGACGCTATTGAAAAAAAGGTTCTTAACACTTTCAAGGGGTTATTATTAAAACGAGGTTCCCTTTATAAAATGATTTTGTTTGGCTCAAGAGCCAGAGGCGATGCTGCTCCATACTCAGACATGGATGTTTTAGTAGTTCTGAATGAAGCGCCTAATGAACAGGACACGGACTATATCAGCGATTGCGCATGGGAGGCAGGTTTTGAACATGGCATTGTAGTGGTTCCGGTTGTTTTTTCAAAAGATGAATGGGAAAACAGCCCTGAACGCTATTCCTTGCTTGCAAAGGCTGTTGAAATGGAAGGGATTCCTATTTGAAAAACGATGAAGTAGCTACCCTTATAAAATACCGTTTGGAGCAGGCACAGACTGCCCTTAATGACGCAAAATTCCTTCTGGAAGGAAACCGCAGTCCGCAAAGCATTGTAAACAGGGTTTACTATGCAATGTTCTATGCAGTCCTTGCCCTTCTTCAAAAAATTGGAAAGGTTCCATCAAAGCATACAGGTGTGATCAGTTTATTTGACACTGAATTTGTTTTAAAGGGCATCCTTAATAAAGAACTTTCAAAGTCTTTCCATAAGGCGTTTGAGCTCAGGCAGGTTTCTGACTATAAGACCTTTAAGCCAATCTCAAAAGAAAAGGCTGAAGAGGCTTTAAATAATGCGGTCTGTTTTGTAGAGGCTGTTGCAAAATATCTTGCTGAACAACAATAGCAAAATTATATAGGCGAAACAACGATTTCAGATATATACACTGCACAGCCTTTAGTCTGCTGCAAATGTGTTTTAGTATTCATTTTTTTATCCATTAATTATTTCCAAGTCTATTAAGATAGAAATTACAAAATCAAGAATAAGCAAAGATGAAGCGAACGCCGATGTATAACAGACATAAAGATTTAGGTGCGAGGTTCATTGAGTTTGCAGGATGGGAGATGCCGCTTCAATATGCCGGTGTTATTGAGGAGCATCATGCTGTTAGAAAGAGCGCTGGGCTTTTTGATGTCAGCCATTTAACAAGGATAGAGATAAAAGGAAAAGATGCTATTTCCTTTATCAATAAATTAATCACCACAGATTTAGAAAAGCTAAAACAAGGCTACAGCCAATATACACTTCTTTGTAATGAGAATGGCGGGATTATTGATGACCTACTATTATATAAAAAACCTGATGGCTCCATTCTCCTTTGTGCTAATGCAATAAATAGGGAAAAGATCATTGCATGGCTGAATAATCATTCATCTTCCTATAATATAGATATCAGCGATATAACTGATACAACTTCCCAGATAGCCATACAAGGGCCAGAGGCACAGGGGATTCTACAGAAAATTACTTCCACGAACCTATCAGAGATAAAAAGATTTGCCTTTGCAGAAATAAATTTTGATGGTATAAATCTTTTAGTTTCAAGAACAGGCTACACTGGCGAGGATGGTTTTGAGATTTATTCTCCTGCTTCCATAGCTGAATCTGTCTGGGACAGATTAATTGCGACAGGCTCTGCATCTAACCTGAAGCCTGCTGGCCTCGGCGCAAGGGACACCTTGCGGCTTGAGATGGGTTATCTTTTATATGGACATGATATTGATGAAAAGACAACCCCTTTAGAAGCAGGGCTGGAGCGTTTTGTTTCCTTTGAAAAAGAGAATTTCATTGGCAGAGAGGCATTAATCGCACAAAGGCAGAATGGCATAAAAAGGAGATTGATTGGCTTTGAAATGATTGATAATGGCATACCACGACAAGGCTACAAAATGTTAGCAAAAGGCATTGAGATCGGCGCTGTGACCAGCGGTAATATATCGCCAACATTAAAAAAGGGGATCGGCATCGGCTATGTTAATATAGGATATGATAAGACAGGTGATGAGATAATGATAGAGATAAGGGGAAAGGCTGTTTTGGCAAAGGTAGTCTCATTACCATTTTACCAAGTTAGAAAAAGATAGTGCAAAAACTGGATTCCTGCCTCCGCAGGAATGACAACTTATTAAGGGTCTTATAATTAAATTGACATGGATTAGAAAATCTCCCCTTGCCCCTCTTTGCCAAAGAGGGGTAACACACCCCTTAATCCCCTCTTGATAGAGGGGAAATCCCTCCCTTTGGAAAAGGGAGGTGAGGAGGGATTTTACAAATATGTCGTTATAATTATGAGATTGTTAATATTTGTGGGATAGGAGAAATAGCATGGGTTATGTGCCGAATACAGAGAAGGACAAGAGAGAAATGCTCAGCGCCATAGGTGTTGATAATATAGAAAAGCTTCTGACTGACATACCTGAGG
>JACRON010000202.1 GCA_016214425.1 Nitrospirota bacterium | reverse complement strand
AATTCAATAATTGTCATATCATTATTCTTTTCAAAAAGCTCTGTCTTATAAAGTGCGCCGTCCTCTTCAAACCATAGATGTATTTTTTTAAAAAAGCCAGAGATAGCCGCATCCTTTGGAATAAGCAGCAGGACAATGATGTTTTTACCTGCCTGCTTGGCAGACAGGTCAGACTTCTTGACTTTCTTTAAAAGTGAAACATCATAACTCTTTTTCATCTCCTCAGCGCTCTGTCCCATGCCTATTGCCATTTTTTCAAAGATGCTCTTTATCTCTGGCTTTTGAGATAAATCAAACCTTGTCGCCTCCTTCAAATCTGGCAGATAGAACCAGACAATATTGCCATTTACAATCATTGTATTTTTTTCTGGCTCTTTATATTCCCATACCATTCTCTGAGGCCTTTTGAAATACATTGTGCCTTTTGATACTATTTCATTCTGCAATAAGCTTAGCGACTTTCTCTGGATAAACTGTCCCTTCATTGTTTCTACTGATTTTTGCTTTTCATCTATCTTCTTTAATATTGCATTCAGCTCGTTATCAGCAAAGGCCGTGTTAGCAGCAAAACTCAAAGTAACAAACAACACAAAAAATAATCTCTTAAAATACAATCTCAATTCTCCTAAGAATATGAAAGGCTTAATTTTTATATCATACCACAACAGCATAATAATTAACAACCTTTCTGTCTGTTGATTGTTAATATTTCACCTTTTTAAAGGGATTTCTGATATAATTAAAAAAATTTTATGAAACAGATTCATCATTATGCAAAGATCAGCCGTCCTGAAACATCAGGTGTTTTTCATCGCAAGCGCCTCTTTCTGTTGTTAGACCATGCAAGAAAGCATCCTGTAACATGGATAGCAGGCCCGCCCGGCTCAGGCAAGACAACCCTCATAAGCAGCTAGGACTTCCGATATTTACAAGAAACTACTTTAGGGAGCTGTATAGCAGGCTTTTAGGGAAACGGAGATGGGGAGAAGCGGAGAAAGGGAGAAAGGAAAAAGCAGGGAAATCCCCCCTTCCCCGATTCTCCGTTTCTCCGTTTCAAGTAGTTATGGACAACTATCAGGATGCGCCTGCAAATTCTCCCCTGCATGAAATTATTCAAGCAGGATTATCAGAGATGCCACAGGGAATAAATGTTATTATTATCAGCCGCAACGAGCCTCCGCCTGCCTTTGCGCGCCTTCAGGCCAATAACGAGCTTAAAACCATCGGGTGGGACGAGTTGAGTCTGACACTTGATGAATCAAACAGCATTGCACGACTGCGCGGACATAAGAAAGTGCCAATGGATACAATAGAGAACTTCCATAAAAAAACCAAAGGCTGGGTGGCAGGACTGGTGCTGATGCTGGAGGATTTAAAGATAACACTGGATTCCTGCTTCTGCAGGAATAACAAGTCAAATGGCAGAGATACCGGATGCTGTATTCAATTACTTTGCAGGAGAGATATTCAATAAGGCAGATAAAGATACACAGGGATTTTTATTTAAAACAGCCTTTTTGCCTAAGATAACAGTATCTATGGCAAGGGAGCTTACAGGACTGTTAGAGGCAGATGATATCTTATCTGAGCTCAATCTCAAGAACTACTTTACAGTAAAACATCCGCTATCAGAGCCTGCCTATGAGTATCATCCATTATTTCGTGAATTTTTATTGGCTCAGGCAAAGCAGCAGCTTACAACTGCTCAACTTACTCAAACACAGCACAGGGCAGCAGAGATATTAGAGGAAGCAGGGCAATTTGCGGAGGCGATTTTACTATATCGCGGCGCTTCAGACTGGGCGTCTATGGTGCGGCTGCTCCTGTCACAAGCGCAAGGCATGATTGCTGAGGGCCGCAATAAAACCCTTGAGGAATGGATAAATCATATCCCGCAGGCAATTTTAAATGAGTCACCATGGCTGTTATGCTATCTTGGCGCCTGCCGTCTCCCCTTTAATCCAGCTAACGCAAGAAAGGATTTTGAAAAGGCCTATGAATTATTTCAGGCGCAGCAGGATAATATGGGCATGCTTATTTCATTATCAAGCATTATGAATTGCGCGGTATATGAGGGCAATGAATTTTATTTCCTTGACAAATGGATTAAGGCGGCAGAAGCCATTCCACTGGAATCCATAACATCCCTTCCTGCAGACATTAAGGTTCAAATAGTTACGGGCATACTGCACGCGCTTTTATCGCGGCAGCCTGACCATCCTGACATAGGGTTATGGGTAGAGCAGACTCTTCAATCTGTGGAATCCACTGCTGATGTGAATCTGCAGATTCAGGGTGGTTTATTTCTTGCTATCTACTTTTTCTGGACAGGCAATTTTAAGAAGGCGGCCTATGTGATGAATATCTTTCGTGAGGCAGAAGGGGCAAAGGGAGCCACAGCATTTACACAGATTAATATCCTTTGGATTGGGGCTGTATATGAATGGCTTGTAAAAGCAGATGCCCCCTCTTGCCTTAATAAAGTCATGCAGGGGCTGAATCTATCAGAAACAACTGGCGTGCATATATTGGATTATCACCTGTTATGTTATGGGCTTGTT
>JACRON010000028.1 GCA_016214425.1 Nitrospirota bacterium | reverse complement strand
CCTATACATGCGATACAGAGGATTAGTGATTTTGCCAGGAGACTTAATGAGTTTAAAGGTATGCAGATCCCTGTGATGCGCCGCTCCATTGAGATTGAACAGCTCGGTGAATCCCTTAATTATGCATCGTTGGAATTGTATTCCACAGAAAGACAATTGATTGAGGAAAGGGAACGTCTTGCGGTGACACTTGTAAGTATAGGTGATGGTGTGATTGTCACAAATACAGAAGGAAGGATAGTTTTGATAAATAGGGTGGCAGAGGAACTCACAGGCTGGACATCACAGGAGGCTGAGGGCAAACTCCTAACAGAGATATTCTGTATCATCAACGAGGAGACCAGAGAAATATCTGAAAATCCAGTGGAGAAGGTGCTTAGGGATGGGAAAATTGTCGGTCTTGCCAATCACACTGCCCTTATATCGCGAAATGGTAGAGAGAGGAGCATAGGAGATAGCGGGGCGCCAATAAAAGATAAGTCCGGGAAGATTATGGGCGTTGCATTGGTATTCCGTGATATCACTGAAAAAAACAGAATGGAGGCAGAGCTTTTAAAGACACAGAAACTGGAATCCCTCGGCATCCTTGCCGGAGGGATTGCCCATGACTTTAATAATATCCTGACTGTTGTTTTAGGCAATATCTCAGTGGCAAAGAGGCTTTCAAATTCAGAAGACGAGATTTATGAGAGACTAAAAATAGCAGAAAAAGCGACCCTGAAGGCGAGGGAATTGACTCAACAATTATTAATCTTCTCAAAGGGTGGGGCACCAGTTATGAAGAGAGGTTCAGTTGGCAACCTATTGAGAGAGACCGCATCTTTTACCCTGAGGGGCTCCAATGTCAAGTGTGATGTTTTTATTCCTGATAAGCTATGGCAGGTGGAAATGGATGAAGGACAGATGAGCCAGGTCATACAGAATCTAATTATCAATGCCCAGCAGGCAATGCCTGAGGGTGGACTTATAACTTTGTGGGCTGAAAACATAACCATTGAAAATGATATTCCAAACCTTCAAAGGGGTAATTATGTAATGATAGGCGTAGAGGATAAAGGAAGTGGTATACCAGAAAAGCATCTCCCCTTGATATTTGACCCATATTTCACAACAAAAGAGAAAGGTAGTGGGCTTGGGCTTACCATCGCCCATTCCATTATAAAGAAACACGGTGGGAATATCACTGTGAAGTCTAAGATTGATGCTGGAACGACCTTCTATGTATATATCCCGGCGTCCTATAATAATAAAGAGGATGTCATCATAGAGAAAAGAATACAAGAGATAACATCTAAAGGGACTGGAAGGATTTTAATCATGGATGATGAAGAATATATCAGGGAATTGGTTACCAATACATTGACCCATTGTGGATATAATGTAGAGTCTGCCAGTAATGGTGAAGAAGCCATAGAGTTATACAAAAAGGCGAAAAAATCAGGCCATGCCTTTGATGCTGTTATTTTGGATATCACCGTTCCAGGCGGCATGGGAGGAAAAGAGACGATTAAAAAACTGATGGAGATAGACCCTGATGTTAAGGCAATTGTTTCAAGCGGTTATTCCAATGACGCTGTAATGGCAGAATTCTGGAAGCATGGTTTCAAGGGGGTTGTTACCAAGCCTTATAAAGTGGAAGAATTGTATGAGGTATTGCAGGGAGTAATTACAATAAATGATTCCTTAGCCAAAAATAAACCCTGAAATTAATACAATCCCTTCCCCATCAATCTATTGACGCAGGATTCAGGATGAAAGATTAAAATAAGGATTAGAGGTGGAAATTGGCTGAAGAAAAGATTTTAGTAGTTGATGATGAATGGTTGATATGTGACCTCTGCAACCAGATACTTACCCGTGAGGGTTATGAGGTTACGACTGTTCAAGACGGTTTAATGGCGATTGAAGAGGCAAAGAGGAGGCCATTTGACCTGCTCCTTACCGACCTTAAGATGCCAGGAATAGGGGGCATGGAGGTTCATCAGGCTATCAAGGAGATAAGGGATGATATTACTACTGTAGTCATAACTGGCCATGGGACTATACAGACAGCCATAGAGTCCTTAAAAAGAGGGATTGAAGGTTTTATCCTTAAGCCCTTTACAGATGCTGAATTGTTGAATACAGTAAAATATGCACTTGAGAGGAGCCGTCTCATAAGGGAGAATATGAGGCTTAAGGCCTTGATACCGCTACTTGAGATCAACAAGGTACTGATTAAGGATATAAAGCAGGAGGAGCTATTTGATGCAATCATGGAGATTGCCCTTTCGGAGATCAAGGCCGATAGGGTTTCTATTATGCTTTTGGATGAGGCTGCACAAGAACTTATTGTAAGGGCAACAAAGGGGGCGCTTGAGGAGAATGTAAGAGGGATCAGGACAAAGATAGGGAAGGGTGTCGCTGGCTGGGTAGCACAAACGGGTGAACCTATTATAATTAACAAGGGGGTTAACAGTAACCCTCTTATTGAAGTTGCATTGAGACTTAATAAGATTTACTCTGGCATGTGCATGCCGCTCATTATTAAGGGTAAAATCATTGGGGTAATAAGCCTCAGCAAGGTCAAGCAGTCGTCGTCCTTTACAGAGAGTGATCTTGATCTATTCTTGATTATTGCGGGGCAGTTAGCTGTATCCCTGGAGAATAGCAAGCTTTACATGGATATCAGAGATAATTATTTTAAGACCATATCTGCCCTTGTTGCTGCCATAGAGGCAAAAGACCCGTATACAAAGGGTCATTCGGCTCAGGTTGCAAGATATGCCGCAGCAATAGCCGAGGAGATGGGCCTGCCGAGAGAAAAGATAGAAGAAATCTATATAGCCGCCATCCTCCATGATGTGGGGAAGATAGGGATTGCCGAACAGATTCTCTGTAAGCAAGAGAAGCTTACTGATGTGGAGTATACGATAATGAAGGAGCACCCCTTTCACGGAGAAAGGATACTTGAGCCGATAGGGTTTTCAGCAGAAATCATAAATTCTATTCGCCACCACC
Organism: Nitrospirota bacterium; assembly: GCA_016214425.1. Classification (GTDB taxonomy): domain Bacteria; phylum Nitrospirota; class CAKKRA01; order 9FT-COMBO-42-15; family 9FT-COMBO-42-15; genus 9FT-COMBO-42-15. Next base: position 1,647 of record JACRON010000028.1, on the reverse strand, counting down.
ATGAACGGTATGATGGAAATGGTTACCCCGATAATATAAAAGGGGAAGGGCTATCTATCGGGGCGAGGATCCTCTGCATTGCCGATACCATAGAAGCCATGACCTCAAAGAGATATTATAGAAATGCCTTTTCTCTTGAAAGTGTGATCAGGGAGCTCAGAGATGGCTCAGGGACCCAGTTTGATCCAAAGGTTGTTAAAGCTACCATCGGCCTAATTGAAAGAGGAGATATCCAGCTATAATATCTCTCTCCATTTCAATTGACAATATGTATTTCATATATAACCTATTTATCTATTTTCTCTTTCCACTAATCCTGCCATATCTTGTTCTTAAATCAATAAAAAGAAAAAGCTCTCTATCTGGCATTTCAGAGAGGTTTGGATATTATCCTGATATAAGCATAGGCAATAAAAAGGTCATCTGGATACATGCTGTATCAGTGGGAGAGGTGATTGCATCAATGCCGCTTGTGCTGGAATTAAAAAGCCGATACCCTGATTATTCCCTTATCATGTCCACTGTAACTGAAACAGGAAGGGCAACTGCCATTAACAAGATTCCATTTTTAAATGCTATTATTTATTTCCCCTTTGATTTTACCTTTTCTGTTAATAAGGCCATTGACACAATCAGGCCAAATATTTTCATAATGCTTGAGACTGAGATATGGCCTAATTTTTTGAGGACATTAAAAAGAAAAGATATCCCTGTAATCCTTATTAATGGCCGCATATCTGACAGGTCGTATAAAAGATACTTAATGGCCAGATTTTTTATAAAAGGTGTTTTAAAAAATATCTCTGCCTTTGGGATGCAGAGCGCTGCTGATACAGAGCGGATTATTAACATGGGTGCAGTGAAAGAGAGGGTTGTAAGGACAGGCAATCTGAAGTTTGAACACGAGGCAAGAGATATATCATCTGATACTGTAAAAAAACTTAAAGAGTCTATGAATATTACAGAAGATAAAGATATAATTATTGCAGGCAGCACACATAAGGGCGAGGATGAGGAGATAATAAAGGCATATTTGACAATAAGCATGGCAATTCGCAAATTGCCTCTGTTGATAATTGCGCCAAGACATTTAGACAGGCTACCTGAAATAGAAGATATATTGAAAAGATATAACCTCTCCTTTATCAGAAAGACAATGATGAAAAAGGGAGAGGCTTTATCAAAATATTCTGTTATCCTTCTTGACACGATTGGCGAGCTGTCAGCGCTCTATTCTATTGCCTCTGTTGTCTTTGTTGGCGGAAGCCTTGTGCCAGTTGGCGGACATAATATCTTGGAGCCAGCTTTATATAAAAAGCCTGTCCTCTTTGGTCCACATATGCACAATTTTAAGGAGATTGCCGAAGGATTCAAGAATAGAGGCGCTGCAATAGAAATAGCTGATTCAGATGAAATGGCAAAGAAGATTATCAATATCTTGAATAATCCTGATATAGGAAGAGAATTTGGTGAGAGAGGTTTCTCTGTTATTGTTGAGAATAGGGGTGCGCTTGAAAAGAGTATAGGATTGATTGGAAGATTTTTATAGATATGAGTCTTATAAATGAAATAAAAAATAGCATCTTTAATAAGGATGTCAGATGGCATATTAAGATAATTCTTTTTCCTCTATTATTTTTGTCCTTT
>JACRON010000027.1 GCA_016214425.1 Nitrospirota bacterium | reverse complement strand
AATTTGGCAGAGGCGCTGAAGGCTGCTCCATCTGATGTTGTTGCGAAGGTTGAGAAGCTGAATCTGCTTTTAAAGGAAAAGGAAAAGGAAATAGAAAGGTTAAAGGGAAGGCTTTCATCTTCTCAGGCAGGCGATATTATTGTAGAGGCAAGGGTAATTGAAGGGGTTAAGGTCTTGTCTAAAAAGATTGACGGCCTTGATATGAAAGACCTCAGAACATTCGGCGATTCATTAAGGGACAAGATCAAATCAGGGATTATTGCACTCGGCTCTGCAAAGGATGACAAGGTTTCTATTGTTGTTATGGCAACAAAGGATGTTCAGGAAAAATATAGCGCAGTAGATATTGTAAAAGAGATAGCAGGCATTGTAGGCGGCAGCGGAGGCGGCAGGCCTGATATGGCGCAGGCAGGCGGCAAGGACATTAGCAGGCTTGATGAGGCAATGAAAAAGATTTATTCAGTGGTAGAAGGCATTAGCAAACTCAGCAGTAAGATTAACCGGTGAGATAAAAAAGGAGGTGGCGTTATGACAATGTTGGATGTAATAAAAAAGGCAATGATGATTGGGTTAGGCGCGCAGGAAAAGGCAAAGGAGCTTGTGGATGAGCTTGTAAAAAAGGGCGAGCTGAGCAAGAGCGAAGGCGCTAAGCTGTTCAAGGAATTTGTTTCAAAGACAGAAGAAAATACAAAGACCATGGAAAAGAATGTCAGGGAATTTGTTCAAAAGGCATTTGAGAAGATGAATATTCCATCAAAGGATGATTTTGAAAGGCTTGAGAAAAAGGTTCAGGCATTGTCTGCAAGGGTAAAGAAGATGGAAGGTATAAAGGAAGAAGAGACAGATTAGTGTAGTGTTTGTAAATACCTCTTTACACTTTTTTGGTGTCATTCCCGCAGCGTTTTTGGGCGGGAATCCAGCCTGCTCTGAATGTTTCTGTCAGGGATGTAAGACTGGATTCCTGCCAGAGGCATGCAGGAATGACAGAAATACAACATTTAAATTATGCGGATATTAGGATTGGATCTTGGCGATAAAAGAATCGGCGTTGCTGTAAGCGATGAGATGGGCTGGAGCGCCCAGGCAGTAAAGACTATAAATAGAAGAAGCGCTGTGGAGGATGTGAAGCAGATAAAGGAAATTGCAGAAGAGTATGAGACTGATGAGATTATTGTAGGTCTTCCTGTAAATATGAATGGGACATTAGGCCCAGGGGTAGAGAAGGTAAATAATTTTATATCATTATTAAAAGAGCATATTGTGGTTCCGATAAACACATGGGATGAAAGATTGAGCACTGTTGCAGCAGAGAGGAATCTTATTGACGCAGGTTTAAGCAGAAGAAAGCGGAAGGATGTGGTTGATATGCTGGCAGCCTCTATAATACTTCAGGGGTATCTTGATTATTTACGATCTCCGTTGAAGGAAGAAACTTAATAACAGGCTGTTATTTATGAAGGCAAAGAAGAAAAAGACAGATAAACTTGATAAGAAGCGCAGTATTATCTTTAGAACTTCATTCCTTGTTTTTATCTTTGGCGTTGCGTTCCTTTTTCTTATCATACACACATATACACTTCTCTATACGCCGCCCAATAAAGAGAAGCTCTCTAAGATAATTACAATCCAGGAAAGCAAAAGCCTTAAAGAGGTGGCAAGGCAGCTTGAGGCTGAAGGTGTTGTTGCAAGCAAGAGGTTTTTTGTGCTCCTTGCGAGGATAATGGGTGCAGACAGAAAGATGCAGGCAGGAGAGTATTTGCTGCATACCAGCATGCTCCCCTTAGAGATACTTGATATTATAAAAAACGGGAAGGTCTACCAGCATAAGATTACCATACCAGAGGGCTATAACATTAAGCAGATTGGATGGCTTCTTGAGGAAGAGGGTTTTACAGAGTTTAAGGATTATTGGAGACTTGTGCATGATAAGGAGTTTATAAGGTCATTCAATATTGACGGTGAAAGCCTTGAGGGCCATCTTTTTCCAGAGACATACTTCTTTTCAAAGAATCAGAAATTAGAGGAGATAATCAGCGCAATGGCATCCAAGTTTTTCTCTGTTTATACCCCGGAATTTGAAAACAGGGCAAGACAGCTCGGCATGTCAATGAAGGAGGTAATAACATTGGCATCTATAATTGAAAAAGAAACAAGCTCTAAAGATGAGATGCCTATTGTCTCTGCTGTTTATCACAACAGATTAAAAAAGGGGATGCCGCTGCAGAGCGACCCAACAGTAATCTACGGCATAAAAAATTACAACGGCAATATAACTAAAAAAGACCTCCAGACAAAGACGGCTTATAATACCTACCGCATGAAGGGCCTCCCGCCGGGGCCTATTGCAAATCCAGGGAGAATGGCAATATATTCTGCACTTTATCCTGCAGATTCTCCGTTTCTGTATTTTGTCTCTATGAACAACGGCCAGCACTTTTTCTCCACCAACCTGAAAGACCATAACAGGGCTGTGTGGAAATATCAATTAAAGAGAAGAAGGGGAGTATAATGTTTAAAACAAAAGAGGAGCTTGCGCGAGTCATTGACCATACCATCCTTAGCCCTGATGCATCTTTCTCAGCAATTAAAAAGGTATGCGAGGAGGCTAAAAAATATTCCTTTGCATCTGTCTGCGTGCATCCATGTTATATTGCAGATGCAAAGGAGCTTCTGCGCGATTCTGCTGTAAAGGTGGCAACGGTTGTGGGTTTTCCTCTTGGCGCAAATACAACTGCTGTAAAATTGGTTGAGGCAGTAGAGTCTGTAAAGAACGGCGCAGATGAGCTTGATGTTGTAATAAATATCAGCGCATTAAAATCAGAGAACTACAATCTGGTCGGGATGGAGATAAGAAACATAATAAATGTAACAAGGCATGTTGTTCATAAGATAATTATAGAGACCTGCTACCTTACTGAAGATGAAAAGATAAAGGCAGCGCTCCTTGCTGTAGAGGCAGGCGCGCTCTTTATAAAGACATCCACTGGCTTTGGTTCAAAGGGCGCATCAGTTGATGATGTGGTCTTATTAAAGAAGACTGTGAGCGACAGGGCGTATATAAAGGCAGCAGGCGGGATAAGAGATTTGAAAACTGTAACAGAAATGGTTCAGGCAGGCGCTTCAAGAATAGGAACAAGTTCAGGAGTGAAGATTGTAGAGGAATTTATAAATGGTTCTTCTAATCATCCTTGACAGCCTTGGAATCGGCGAACTTCCGGATGCAGGGGAATATAAAGATGAGGGGAGCAATACCCTCGGCAATATTGCAAAGGCAGTGGGCGGCATAAAGCTTCCTCATCTTGAGATGCTCGGCATTGGGAATATTGGCAGATTTGAAGGGATAAAAAAGTCAAAAAATCCCATTGCCTCCTTTGGCATCATGGCTGAGGCATCTAAGGGCAAGGATACTACAACAGGCCACTGGGAGATTGCCGGGATAATCTTAGACAAGGCATTCCCAACATATCCTAAAGGTTTCCCATCAGAGATAATAGAACCTTTCAAAAAAAAGATTGGCAAAGGCATACTCTGCAACAAACCTGCATCAGGCACAGAGATTATCAATGAGCTTGGCGATGAGCATGTAAAAACAGGCAGCCCGATTATATATACATCTGCAGACAGCGTGTTTCAGATAGCAGCGCATGAGGATGTAATACCTCCTGAAAATCTCTACGAGATGTGCAGGATTGCAAGGGCAATACTAAAACACCCTCATAATGTAAGCAGGGTAATTGCAAGGCCCTTTGTCGGCACATCAGGAAAATTTGTGAGAACTGAACGGAGAAGGGACTTTTCGCTTCTGCCGCCTGAGAAGACACTTTTAGACATATTAACTGACAACCTTATTCAGGTATTGGGCATAGGAAAGATAGATGATATATTTGCAGGCAAAGGGATAACTGATTCCATTCATACAAAGGATAATGCAGACGGCATTAAAAAGATATTAAAGGCAATGCCCAAGATTGAAAAGGGACTCATTTTTGTAAATCTAAATGACTATGATTCAAAATACGGGCATAGAAACGATACACAGGGTTATGCAAAGGCTTTAATAGAATTTGACAAAGAGCTTCCAAAGATACTGGATAAAATGAAAAAGGATGACATCCTCATAATCACAGCAGACCACGGATGCGACCCTACAACACCAAGCACTGACCATTCAAGGGAATATGTGCCTCTGCTTGTTTATGGAGATAGTGTTAAGTCAGGCGTAAATATAGGTACAAGAAAGACCTTTGCAGACTTAGGCCAGACCATTGCAGAGATATTTAAGGTAGAAAGGCTAAAGGCAGGTGAGAGCTTCTGGAGGGAGATAAAGGGTGGCTGAGTGGTCAGAACTCCTTGTGACCTATGACGAGATAGAGGCTGAGATGATAAAAGACCTCCTTGAAAGCGGCGGCATACCAGTTGTAATAAAATCTTCAAAGGTTACTCCATACCCTGTTAATATCGGCAAGATGGGAGAGATAAAGATTCTTGTGATGAAGGAGGATTTTGAGGCGGCTAAGGCAGTTATAGGGAAAAATAATGATTAACCGTCGCGAGTTTATGATGATTGCTGCAGGAGGTGTGTTATCTGCCATGACAATGGATAAGGAGGTCTTTGCATCAGAGAATAAAAAGACAAAGGTCTCGCTTATCAAGACCTCTGACAGGCAATCAGGCGTAAAAAGGGCAATAGACCTGCTCAATATAAATCCTGTAAAAGACAAAAAAGTCCTGCTCTTTAACTGATAAGGGGATTTATGAGCTTTGCAAGAAATATGATGTAGGTCTCATAAATTTTGAAGAGCTTTCATCAGATGCTTGGGTAAAGATAAAATCAAAAGATAGCCATTGGAATGACGGATTCTATGTGGCAAAGCCAGTCCTTGATTCAGAGTGCATTGTTTCAACCTGCTGTTTAAAGACGCACAGATACAGCGGTGTATTTACCATGTCATTAAAGCTTTCTGTTGGCGTTACACATAAAAAGAACATGACAGATCTGCACACATCCTTCCGCAGCATGAGGAAGATGATAGCAGAGATAAATCAGGCATATAATCCTTCTCTTATACTCCTTGATGCAATAGAGGCATTTGTAGACGGAGGCCCTGCAGATGTAATAATTGCAGGAACAGACAGGATAGCAATAGATGCAGTCGGTCTTGCCATGTTGAAAGAACTCGGAAGCAATAAAGCAATAATGGAAAGAAAAATCTTTGAGCAGGAGCAGATTGCAAGGGCTGTAGAGCTTGGCATTGGGGTTTCTAAGTCAGAGGAGATAGAGATAGTTGCAGATGATGAAGAGAGCAGAAGGTATGCGGACAAATTAATAAAGATACTACAACAGGAGTCTCGCACAGGATAAAAATCTTAATAACCTAAAACTAATTTTCAAAAACTCGGCCATACCTTCGGATTAGGGCACTGTAAAGACCAGAGGTGTATAATGTATTTTTCCAATTCACTTAAAGATACTGATATAAAATGTCCTAACTTCTGTGTCAGGTGCTTGGCTAAACTTCGTGAGGATAGAAGATGATAAAAAAGGTTAGATTAAAATGAAGATAAAAAACCTGCATATCCCCGAGCCGTTAAGACATGCCCACAGATTTGCTGAAGAGTCAAAAAATAATTTCTCGTATCTTTTCAATATCAAAAATCAATAAAGATTTAAAACCACTTACAATACGCTTTCCAACTCTCGGCAATAAACGTTCTTTCATCTGAAGCAGTTGCAAAGGGTCCGTTAATTCCTTAGTTAATCTGCAATGGAACCTATATCATGGAACATACAGTTTTTCACCCGTAGCTTCAAAGTGCCGCCAGTAAGACTCTGAAAAAACTTTAGATGCTAAGAAAACAGCATGGGGATTTTGCTGCAGGTTTGCATAGCTTTGGTCAAAATACCCATAAAGCACCTGAATTGTTTGTTCATTGCTCATAAAAGCTGAACCACAAAGGCAGATATTTGGATTTCCGTTGGCATCAACGGTTGCCATGCTTTTAGCTGGGCAATGATTGAAATATTCTATAATATCCGTCACATTCTTCATTCATTCTTCATAAAAAAAAACGGTTCTTTGCAATGGCATATGGCGTATAATGGAGATGTGGCTTGCCGAATTACTGAAAGGCATTTGAGCAGAGCATAAGTTCAGCTACTCGTTATAGATAATCGCATCTTTATTTTCTAATCCTTAATCTTCCACCCTTAAAAACACAAAAATTATTAAATAATTAACACCAACATCTACTAAAAACTTCAAGCTTTTATCCATTTTTTAAGCACCTATGCCTACTTCAAATACCTGTTCTTCGCTCACCAATTCCGCTGCATATAATAAAACAGCCTGTATATCTTCAGGTTCTAATTCAGGATAGTCCTCTATCAGCTCCTTAACAGTAATTCCTTTAGCTAATGCCTTTAAAATCTGCTCAACAGTAATCCTCAAGCCCCTGATAGTTGGTTTGCCAACCATTACATCAGGGTTAATAGTGATTCTTTCCAATAATTGTTTTGGATTCATTTTTTCCTCCTTAATGGTCAACGATAGTAATTTAGCAAACTTTCATTTAAGTGTTATTTGATCTGCTACTTTAATTAAAGCACACTCTATAAATACCGTCAAGGGTATAATCAAGCCAGTCTTTAAGGAAGCCACAGGTACATGAACTTGACGCCTTGCAGTAATGAGAGGTCATTTACCCCGTTAGAAAATTATGTTCTCTAACGGGGTAAACTACCATTTGAAAACAGATAGCACATTGGAAAAATCATCTGTCCATGTCTTGATGAAATTCCACTTTTCAAGATCCTTCCAGTTTTTATTATGGGCTAATCTGCCAAAGTCTGCTTTTTGTCTTGCAAGGAGAACCCATGTTGAACCATATTTTTCTTTTTCTTCATCTTCATCATCGTCCCGAACGCGGCTGACGAGTCCTGCATCAGCAGATAGTTTGTCAAGCACTGGCTGGAGGTTAAGATATTTATT
>JACRON010000186.1 GCA_016214425.1 Nitrospirota bacterium | reverse complement strand
GCACCTGACGGCAGATTCCTGACTCTTGTAAGGTCAAATACTGTAACCATGCCGAGGGATACAGTTTCAGATGTAGTGGACGAAGAATGGATGCTATTGGAAGAGGAGTTTATGAAGCTCTTTGCAATATCAGGCGGATATGGCATCGGACTCTCTACATTGGAGATAAAGGAGCTGATAAAGAAGAGGATGCATCTTCTTGGAATTTCATCACCAAGCAGCAGATGGAATTAAAAGTAGTGGAGCTTTTTACTTTGCCGTTTAATTTTTAATTTTCTACAGGCGGGACATTCTATCCCGCCATTTTTTTAATCCCCCCATCCCCCCTTTAGTAAAGGGGGGTGAGGGGGGATTTTGTTTTTTTTGGAGACTATCTTGGAAAAAGGTTATCTTTCTATTGTACTTCATTCCCATCTTCCGTTTGTAAGGCACCCCGAATATGAGGACTTTCTTGAAGAGGACTGGCTCTATGAAGCCATTACAGAGACTTACATTCCTTTAATCAATGTCTTTGATGGCCTGTTGAATGACGGTGTGGACTTCAGGCTTACCATGTCTCTTTCCCCGACACTTATTGCAATGCTAACTGACGAACTCCTTCAGAATAGATACATCCATCATATAGAGATGCTTATAGAGCTTTCAGAAAAGGAGGTCGTGAGGACTAAGCATCAGCCTGAATTTAACAGCCTTGCAAGGATGTATAATGACAGGTTCAAAAATGCAAGATGGGTCTTTGTTGACAGATATAAAAGAAATCTTGTGTCAGCTTTTAAGAAATTTCAGGATGCAGGAAAGCTTGAGATTATTACATGCGGTGCAACGCACGGATTTCTTCCTTTAATGGAGACAAATCCTGTTGCAGTAAAGGCGCAGATAGAGACTGCGGTAAGGCATCATGAAAAGCATCTTGGTGTAAGGCCGAGGGGGATATGGCTTCCAGAGTGCGGCTATTATCCGGGGCTTGATAATATCTTAAAGAGCGTAGGAATAAAATTCTTTTTCTTGGATGCCCACGGCATTCTGTATGCATCACCAAGGCCAAAGTATGGCGTTTTTGCGCCTCTGTATTGCAAGTCAGGCGCTGCTGCATTTGGAAGGGACCTGGAATCCGCAAAGCAGGTCTGGAGCGCTATAGAGGGCTATCCTGGGGACTACAACTACAGGGAGTTTTACAGGGACATTGGCTTTGACCTTGATTATGAATATATAAAGCCATATATCCACAAAGACGGCATCAGGATAAATACAGGCATCAAATATTTTCGTATTACAGGGAATACAGATTATAAAGAGCCATATGTAAGGCAGTGGGCGCTTGATAAGGCAGCAGGGCATGCAGGAAACTTCATGTTCAACAGGGAGAAGCAGATAGAGTATCTCTTTGACCTTTTAAAAAAGAAGCCCATTATTATTTCTCCGTATGATGCAGAGCTTTACGGCCACTGGTGGTTTGAGGGGCCTGAGTGGCTGAATTTTTTAATCAGAAAAATTGCATATGACCAGAAGACCATAAGGCTTATTACGCCAATGGAGTATTTGAAAGAGAATCCGGTAAATCAGGTTTCAACACCGTCTATGTCAAGCTGGGGATATAAGGGATACTCTGAGGTTTGGCTTGAAGGGAGCAATGACTGGATATACCGCCATCTCCACAAGGCAGCAGAGAGGATGGTAGAGCTTGCGAATAGTTATCCAAATGCTGATGGGCTTAAAGGCCGTGCATTAAATCAGGCAGCAAGGGAGCTTTTGCTTGCCCAGTCCTCTGACTGGCCGTTTATAATGAAAACCGGGACAGTAGTTGAATATGCTGTAAAAAGGGTCAAGACGCACCTTCTTAGATTTACAAGGCTCTTTGAGGATATAAAGGCAGACAGAATTGACGAGGGCTGGCTTTCAGATATTGAGTATAAGGACAATCTTTTCACAGACATAGATTATAAGGTGTATAAGGGATAAAAAAGTAAGGTTGCGCTTTGCCTTTTTGTCATTCCGTTCCTGAATCAACTTCAGGACAGGGCCTGACACGGAATCCAGCTTTATTGTAATTATTAACAGTCTTATAATTGTAACGACATATTTATAAAATCCCTCCTAACCTCCCTTTTCGTAACAGTTTAGGCATTCTAAAGAATGCCTAAACTTCAATGCAAAATTAAGATTTCAAAATGTAAATTGAAAATTTTCAATGATTTCTTTCCATAATTTTGTAAGTATGTCATTCCTGCATGTATCTGGCAGGAATCCATGTCCAGGCTGGATTCCCGCTCAAAAACGCTGCGGGAATGACCTTATTTTCACTTTGCATTTTTCACTTTTCACTTTGCAATTTTTAATGATGTTTAGCGGTTCTTTTAGAAACGCTAAACAGTTACCCCTTTTCCACCTGTCTGCCGACAGGCAGGAAGGGGGAGACTTCCCCTCTATCAAGAGGGGATTAAGGGGTGTGTTACCCCTCTTTGGCAAAGAGGGGTGAGGGGAGATTTTTACAATCATGTCTATTCAATTATGAGACAATTAATAAATATAAACTGACCAGTCAGTATATTTGTGATTTGTTATGACAAAAAGAGAAACCGAAGAAATAAGAAGACAGCAGATTCTGGAGTCTGCAATCAGGTGCATATGCCGGCAGGGCTATCATCAGACAACGATGGATGACATTGCCTCAGAGGCAGAATTAAGCAAGGGCGCGCTCTACTGGTATTTTAAGAGCAAGGACGAGATTCTGGCTGCAATGTGCAAACAGCAGTGCGACGAACATCTTCAAATTTTAAGGGACTTTGCTGAGCAGAAGATGTCAATTAAGGAGCTTACATTGCAAGCAGGGGATAAGATTATTGAACTGCTATTAAACGAGCCAGACCAATATAAAATGTCCTTTGAGTTCTGGGCGCTATCAGATGAAAATGAGCAGGTTAAAAAGGCGCATGGCGAGGTGCATAAGATATGGCAGGAAACAGTTTCAAATCTAATAAAATCTGGAATTAAGAGCGGAGAAATTAAATCAAATATTCATGTGAAAGAATTATCTATTGCCCTGTTAGCTATATTTGATGGAATTTTTATTGGATATTCCTTTGATAAGACCATGGATATAAGGAAAATCTGGCATACGGCAGTATCTGCTATTTTTGA
>JACRON010000185.1 GCA_016214425.1 Nitrospirota bacterium | reverse complement strand
CTGAAAAGAATTAAGCTTAAAGGCGTTCTTCTATCAAGTTTTGGCGTATGGAAGGAAAAAAACCACCCTGAGTTAAAGGAAGGCGCTAAGGTCTTTATCAGAAGGCTTAGACGCTCTACAAGGTTGAGCCGCCCATGAAGAATGTCCTTGTTGATACAGATATTCTTATAAATTTTCTTAGAGGCAGGGAGAAGGCAAGGGCTTTTTTGTCCTCGTTGATTAATGAATCGGTAATATACTGTTCTGTTATAACAATAGCCGAGATATTTGCAGGCATGAAAGAACATGAAAGAGAAAAGACAACCGATTTATTAGACAGTCTTAATATTATAGATGTAACCCGTGAAATAGCAGAAAAGGCTGGAACCTATAAAAATAGCATCAAAAGCCACGAACTTGAATTAGATGACTGCTTTATTGCAGCAACTGCCTTTGCAAGAAATGCAGTAATAGCAACAGGCAATGGCAGGCATTATCCAATGAATGATATAGAGAAAATTATAGCAGCTACTTAGCAAAGGAAAAATATAAATTGATATTGTGTCCCTTGTATTTGCTAACCCGTTTCTGAACAAGCCTTGAGTTGATAGCTATATGAAAAATCAGCGCAATACAAAAGACCTAAATGCCTTCTTCAATCCCAAGAGCATTGCCATTGTCGGCGCATCAGGGGATGAGAAAAAGCCTTCAGGTGTTATTCTAAAAAACCTGCCTGCCTTTGGGTACAAAGGGAAACTTTATCCTGTGAATCCAAAATACGAAACCCTGTCTGGCTACAAATGCTATCCCTCTGTTTTGAATATCCCTGACAAGGTTGACCTCTCCATTATCATTATCCCTGCGCCTTATGTTCCAAAGGTTTTATCTGAGCATGCAGAAAAGGGGATAAAAAATGTGGTTATATCAAGCAGCGGCTTTGGCGAAACAGGAGAGGAAGGAAAAAAACTTGAGAAAGAGATAAAAGATATTGCAAAAAAGTCTGGCATCAGAATACTCGGACCCAACTGCCTTGGTGTTATTGACAATCATACACGGTTTAACACATTTTTTCTCCCGCTTGAAAAGGTTGCAAAGACAAAGCCCGGAGGACTCTCATTGCTTTCCCAAAGCGGCTCATTTGTAGGCTTTTTCTGGGACATTGCGCCTATTGAGGATGTTGGCGTGGCAAAGATAGTGAACTATGGCAACCGCGTGGATGTCGGCGAGATAGAGCTTTTAAGATATCTGGCAGAAGATGAGAAGACAAAGGTGGTTGCCATGTATATAGAATCTGTGCCTGAGGGCAGGGAGTTCATTGAATCTGCACAGTTCTGTTCAATAAAAAAACCTGTTGTAGCAATAAAGGCAGGAAAGTTTGATAAGGGCATTGCTGCTGTAAAATCGCATACTGGCGCATTAGCAGGCAGGTATGAGGTTTACAAGGCTGCATTTAAAAAGGCAGGCGTTATTGAGGCATTTAATTTTTTAGAGATGTATGATTATTCAAAGGGCCTTGCCATGCAGCCCTTTGCAAAGGGCAATAAGCTTTTGATTGTAACATGCGCAGGAGGCATTGGTGTTGTAATGGCAGATTTGGCGCCAAGGGAGGGCATTGAGCTTCCGCAATTTCCAGAGGGTTTAAAAGAGAGATTGAAGAAGAGTCTCCCCGCATATTACAGCATAAATAATCCCCTTGATTTAACAGGCAGCACTACAGATAAGGAATACGAAATGGTCTTAGAGGAATGTCTTGTGAATGACCCGTTCTTTGATGCAGTTGTTGTTGTAGCGCACCTTGCTGTGCCGGGATTGACAAAAGGGGTCTTTGACATTATTGCTGAAAAGGCAAAGAAGAGCGGCAGGCCTGTTGTTGTCTGCTCAACTGCCGGCGAGGAGACAATATCTGTAAAAAGCGAGGTAGAAGAAAAAGGGATTCCTGTATATTTCACGCCTGAGCGGGCAATAAGGGTAATCAGCGCCCTGATAAAACGGGGAAGGTCAGTAAATTCACTGAATACAAACAGGGCGTCTTCTTATGTTATTAAGAATGAATTCATTGAAAAGGCAAAGGCTGTCATAGACGATGCAGTGCCTAACAGGGACAGGCCGCTTCTGGAGGATGAGGCAAAGGCGCTTTTAAAGACCATTGGCATTGCTGTGCCAGAGCACTTTGTTGTACAGGAAAAGGACGACGCCTTGCATGCAGCAAATACGATAGGGTGGCCAATTGCAATGAAGATAGTCTCTCCTGATATTTTACATAAGAGTGATGTTGGCGGCGTGAAATTGAATATCAAGAATAAGGAGGAGCTTTACAGCGCCTTTGATGCAATGATGGAGGATATTGCAAAAAAGGCAAATGGCGCAATGATTAAAGCCGTGCTTATTGAGGCAATGGTAAAAAAAGGCACAGAGATTATTATCGGCGGCATAAGGGACGCGCAGTTTGGGCCAGCAGTAATGTTCGGCATTGGCGGGATATTTGTTGAGCTTTTAAAGGATGTATCCTTTGGCATAGCGCCTGTTAATATGGATGAGGCTATGGAGATGATTAAACAGATAAAAGGTTATCCGCTTTTAACAGGCTTTAGGGGCAGTCCACCTGTTGATATAGATGCCATTGCAAAGACAATAATAACTATTTCAGAGCTTTTAAGCGGGGTTAATGATATCTCTGAGATAGACCTTAATCCTGTAATTGCATATCCCCACGGACTTGTGGTTGTTGATGCAAAGGTTCTCCTTTCCACAAATAAGCCTCCATTGCATTAAGAAGCTCAGGCAGTGTTGATGTATCTAATGCAGATATGGCAACACCTTTATACCTCTTTGCTACAGCCTTTGCAAATTTGGGCTCTATCCTGTCCTTCTT
>JACRON010000209.1 GCA_016214425.1 Nitrospirota bacterium | reverse complement strand
TTCCCAGAAATAGGCCACTCCTTACTATACCAGTCCATGCTATAAAATTTTGCGACTGATATATGCAACATATTTTTTTCTATAACTGCATACATATCTTTAATCTTTCTGGTTTGAATTGTTGCTTACTTTGTTTATCTCTTTCTCCATAACCTTTTCAATAGCGATTGTTTTTGCCTTTTTCTTCGGAGCCCACCCATGCTTATGCGGCTTGCATAATGCACACCCCTTTGATTTTTTGTCTTTGTAAACCTTTCCCATATTATCCTTATTTACAATTTCAAACAACTGGCCTATTTTATACCCATTGCTTTACATGGTCAATAAGAAGTTTTCTCAAAAAACAAAATCGCTTGACATACTACATGCTGTAGTATATACTGTTTATGTTCAGTTTTGGAGGTTTAAATGCAGGAGTTTGTGGCAAAAGTTTTAAGCCGCACAGAAACGGTCTTAATCAGGTCCTCGGCGATTTGGAGCAGGAGATTATGGAGGTGCTCTGGAAAAGGGAAGAGGCCATTGTGAGGGATGTCTTTACTGAATTAAGAAAGAAAAGAAAAATCGCCTACACCACTGTAATGACTGTAATGGGGAGGCTGGCTAATAAGGGCCTTCTTCAAAAATCTCCAATAAAAAATAGCTACCTTTACAAACCTGTTTATTCAAAAGACGCCTTTGAAAAATGCATATCAAGAGAGGTGATGAAGGGGGTTCTCGGCAACTATACACAGGCTGCTGTTACATCCTTTGTTGATGTCCTCACAGAGATAGACCCGAAGCAGATAGAATACCTCTCAAACCTTATTGAAGAGAAAAAGAGGGAGATTAAAAAAGGGGATAAAAGGCGATGATAAATTACCATTCAAGAAAGGCAGGGATGACCTTTGCCATACTATCTTTCATTGCAGGCATAGCATTATTAAGCCTTTTTTATTCCATTAACCGTATTGTTGAACCTACATTAACTTTAAAGAAAACGCTCCAGTGCTGTCCTGACCTTGTATCAAACTGCCTTCTCTATCTTGCAATGGTAAATTCCATTATCCCATGGATTGGAATAGGCATCCTGTTTCTTGGACTCTTAAATGGATTGCCAAGATTGATTTTGAGCATCATTGGAAGCCTGAAATTTGCTAACAGGCTTGAGTCAGCAAGGATAAAGGGTAGGATTTACAGCAGGCTCAAAAGGCTCTGTGGTCAAGAATTAGTTAAAAGGATTGTTGTCTTTGATGACAGAAGGACAAATAATGCATTCACTATAGGCTTTTTAAAGCCAAAGATATATCTTTCAAACAGCCTTTGCAAAAGATTAAAAAATGATGAATTAAAGGCAGTAATACTCCATGAGGCGCATCACATGAAAAAGCATGACCCCTTAAGGCTCCTTATTGTTGCATTTGCCTGTGATATTTTTTTCTTTATACCATTAAGCAGATACTTAAAGGAGCTTTTTATATCCTCAAAGGAGAAGGCTGCAGACGACGCAGCAGTTGCAGCGTCTAAAAGGCCTCTTGAGCTTGCCAGTGCATTGGTAAAACTTTTAAGATCAAAGAATGATTTGGTATTGAATCCAACAGCAATATGGGAGCCTGGCTCTCCTACTGAGAGGGTTCACAGGCTGATAAATCCGAAGATGGATAAGTCGCCTGATTTTTCCTATATTAGGTCTGCAATTAGTTTTTTGATAGTTGTTGTATTAGTTGGTATGCTTACCCTGCCGTCCTTTGCAGCAAAGCTTCCAATCCTCAACACAACAAACTGCAGGTCATCGCATATGCTGATAATTAATGATTAACAAATATTAAGCAACAAGGGGTTGCAACCCCTTGTTTAGAGCATTAGAATTTTTAATGGAGGTCTCAGATGTCTAAGAAAGAAAAAGAAGAAACAAAAGATGATGAAATAAAAAAGGGCAGCAACGCCTCTTTTTATGTCTTAGTGGCTGTGATATTGATACTTGCAATTGGTGCAGGCTTTTTCTATTCAAAATTGAGCGGCTCCTCAAAGATAGTCCAGGCTGCAAAGAATACACCGCGCGGCGGTGAGACAAGGCCGACCCTCTCACCTGCCCTTTTCTTTGGCAATGCAGCAAAGGCATATAAAGTAGCGCAGGAGATACCAGAGGTATTGGATGGACTTTTTTGCTACTGTTATTGTCATGAGGGCCTGGGGCACAAGAGCCTCCTTACATGCTTTGTGGATGACCATGGAGCAAATTGCGATATATGCATCAATGAAGCTATACGGGCAGGAGAGCTGCACAAGGCAGGCTATAAGGTATCTGATATTAAGACTGTAATTGATAAGGAGTTTTACAGACCAAGGTAAGATTATAAATCCTAAATTCTAAGCGCCAAACTCTAAACAATATCAAATTACCTAAATTCAAGCAACAAGGGGTTGCAACCCCTTGTTTAGGTTATTTGAATTTAGAATTTTTAACTTGTTTGGGATTTAGATATTCGGATTTAGAATTTTACTGACAGAGGGGTTTAGGGATGTGGATAAAGACAGCAATCATTGCAGTAATTTTAATAATCGGTCTTGGCGCCGGATATTATTTCGGAATGGGCAAAAATTCTGAAGACAGAAGCCAGAAAATAGAGGCAGAGGCCAGTGGAAAAAACCAGCGGGCTGCTATTGATGAGGCAATAAGGGTATATAAAGAACGAATAGCAGCAAACCCAAAGGATGCAGAGGCAGTAAGCAGGCTTGCTGATATATATTTTGAAAGCGGCAAATTTGAAGAGGCCATTTCTGAATATAAGAAGGCTATTAAATTAAACCCAAAGGATGTTGACTCTATCAATGACCTCGGTTTGGCATATCTTAATCTTGGAAAGATGGATGACGCCATTTCTGAGTTAATAAAGGGTACAAAGATAGACCCCATGTATCAGCGTATATGGCTAAGCCTCGGCTTTGCGTATATATCAAAGGACAATAAAATAGAGGCAAGAAAGGCATGGCAGAGGGCTGCTGCAATGGACCCTGCATCACCGGTTGGCAAAGAGGCAAATAAGTTTTTGGAAAGGTTTAAGTAAAAGGGCGAACCTTGTGTTCGCCCTTTTACAAACGAGGGTGAAATTATGAAGGGTAAATTAATTATTTTAATAGCAATTATAATTCTCGGCATCGGCATCGGCTATATGTTTGGGGCAAAGGGCATAGGTTTTTCTAAAAAAGGCGGCATCAAGTGGCTAAGCTATAATGATGGAATGGAGACTGCGAAAAAAGAGGGTAAGCTTGTATTAATTAATTTTGTCACCCACTGGTGCGAATGGTGCAAAAAGATGGATGAAGATACTTACAGCAATGAGGATGTCAAGAATCTGATTAAAAACGGTTTTATCCCCATCAAGGTTGATGCTGAGAAACAGGGCGAAGTGAGTTATAAAGGCAGAAAAATGGGATATAAGGAGCTGGCAGTT
>JACRON010000208.1 GCA_016214425.1 Nitrospirota bacterium | reverse complement strand
TATCAGGGTCTGCCTTTGTGCCGAGCTCTCTAATCACCTTTCCATTTACAGTCACCCTGCCCTGAACAATCAGCTCCTCTGCCTTTCTGCGTGAGGTAATACCAGCACGGGAGATTATTTTTTGGAGTCGCTCTAACATTTACGCCATCGCTCATTGCAAAATGAAAATTGCAAATCTAAAAATTTAAAATTTAGAAAAAGAGTGCTATGATTTTGCACTTTGCATTTTACAATTTTCATTTTTCATTTACGCCGTTCAACGGGGTTTACTCCCACTCAATCGTGCTTGGCGGTTTTGAGCTTATATCATATACTACCCTGTTTACGCCCTTAACCTCATTTATTATCCTGTTGGACATAGTAACAAGCAGGTCATATGGAAGCTTGACCCAGTCAGCAGTCATGCCGTCTAAGCTTGTTACAGCCCGCAATGCAACAACATTTTCATAAGTCCGCTCATCACCCATTACGCCAACTGTCTTTATTGGGAGCAATACTGCAAAGGACTGCCATATATCTCTGTAGAGCCCTGCCTTCCTGATTTCCTCAAGCACTATTGCATCTGCCTCACGCAGAATATTAAGCCTGTTCTCTGTCACCTCTCCAAGAATCCTTATTGCAAGTCCGGGACCCGGAAACGGCTGCCGCCAGATAAGCTCATCTGAAAGCCCAAGCTCTTCCGCCGACATTGTGATGGCTTTTTATTGTTGCAGAAGGGCCTTTGAAGGATTTGCTCTCAATAACATCAGGATACAATGTCCCCTGTGCAAGAAAATCTATCTTACCTGTTTTCTTTGCAGAATCCTCAAAAACTGCAATGAACTCCCTGCCAATGAGCTTCCTCTTTTTCTCAGGCTCTGTTATATTCTTAAGCTTCTTCAAAAACCTTTTAACGGCATCTACATATTTTATGTTTAGATGCATATTTCTTTTAAATGTATCAAGAACTGTCTTTACCTCATTCTTTCTCAAAAGACCGTTATTAACAAAGACACAGATAAGCTGTTTGCCGATTGCCTTATTAACAAGCGCAGCAACAACAGATGAATCAACGCCTCCGCTTAGAGCACAGATTACCTTTTCTTTGCCAACCATCTTTTTTATATGCTCAACAGAATAATCTACAAATGTCTTCATTGTCCATGTAGGAGAACAGCCGCATATCCTGAAAATAAAATTCTCCAATATATATCTGCCGTATGGCGTGTGAACAACCTCTGGATGAAACTGCAACCCGTAGAGCCCTTTATATATATTTGCCATTGCAGCAATCGGCGAGTTATCAGTGTGTGCAATAGAGGTAAAACCTGCTGGCATCTCCTCTATCCTGTCGCCGTGGCTCATCCATACAATGGTTGTTCCGTGTTCTTGCACAGGCTGGCTGAGCCAATTCCTGCTGCCGTGAAAAAGGTCAATATGTTTATCAATATAAAGCTCTGCCCTGCCATATTCTCTTTTCTGCGATTTCGCAACCCTGCCGCCTAAAATATATGTCATCAATTGCATGCCGTAGCAGATGCCGAGAACAGGAACACCGAGATTAAATATCTCTTTATCAATAAGCGGCGCCTTTTTATCATACACGCTTGCAGGGCCGCCAGAGAGGATTATGCCCTTTGGATTAAATTCCTTAATCTTTTTTATTGAAAAATTATAAGGATATATCTCTGAATATACCTTTGCCTCCCTCACCCTCCTTGCTATAAGCTGTGTGTACTGGGAGCCAAAGTCAAGAACAAGTATTTTATCTGTTGACTTTATAGTCATTTTACTCCAGCCTGTAGTTCGGCGCCTCCTTTGTTATTATAACATCGTGGACATGACTCTCCTTCAACCCTGCTGATGTAATTTTTATAAACCTTGCCTTATCGTGAAGCTCCTTTATTGTCCTGCATCCGCAATATCCCATGCCTGCCTTAAGGCCTCCGATTAATTGATATACAACATCTGAGAGTTTGCCCTTATAAGGCACCCTTCCCTCAATGCCCTCAGGAACGAGTTTCTTCTCCTCAAGACCCTTCTCCTGAAAATACCTGTCAGCGCCGCCTCTCTGCATAGCGCCGAGCGAGCCCATGCCGCGGTAAACCTTATAGCTCCTGCCCTGAAAAAGGACCATTTCTCCCGGACTCTCTTCAGTCCCTGCAAAAATCCCGCCGATCATAACAGAGGATGCGCCTGCTGCAATCGCCTTTGATATGTCGCCTGAATATTTTATGCCGCCGTCAGCGATTATCGGTATCCTATATTTTTTTGCAACTTCATGACATTTTGCAATTGCCGTTATCTGCGGCACGCCAGCGCCTGCAACAATCCTTGTTGTGCAAATAGAGCCCGGGCCGACACCAACCTTTATTGCATCCACACCTGCCCTGATTAAATCCTTCGCAGCCTCTACTGTTGCTATATTTCCTGCTACAACCTCCTGCTCAGGGTATTTTCTTTTTATAGTCTTTACCATATCCAATACGCCCTTTGAATGGCCGTGCGCAGTGTCAACAACTATCACATCCACATTTGCCTTGATTAATGCATCTGCCCTGTCTTCGCCTTCCTTCCCTGTCCCAACTGCAGCAGCAACGCGCAGTCTTCCGTATTTGTCCTTGCAGGCATTCGGATACTTTATCCTCTTCTGGATATCCTTTATTGTTATCAGGCCCTTTAATTCAAACCTGTCGTTGACAACAGGGAGCTTCTCAATCCTGTGCTTGTGGAGTATCTCTTTTGCCTCTTCAAGGGTTGTACCAACAGGAACAGTTATAAGTTTATCCTTTGTCATAACATCTGCAACCTTTAAATGCATCCTTGTCTCAAATCTTAAATCCCTGTTTGTGAGTATGCCCACAAGCCTCTTATTCTTTGTAACAGGCAGGCCTGATATCCTGTATTTCTCCATCAACTGCATTGCCTCATATATCTTATGGTCAGGCGAGACTGTGATAGGGTCAATAATCATGCCGCTTTCGGATTTTTTAACCTTCTCAACCTCTGATGCCTGCTCCTCAATGCCGAGCGCCCTGTGAACAACGCCTATGCCGCCCTCCTGCGCAATGGCTATGGCAAGCCTTGCCTCTGTTACTGTATCCATTGCAGAGCTTATTATTGGAATATTTATCTTTGTATGTTTTGTGAGGTGTGTTGAGACATCCACCTCTTTTGGCAAAATCTCAGACTTTGCAGGTATCAGGACTACATCATCAAAGGTAAGGCCTGTCTCTATGTTTTTATCTATCATAAGGCATCTCCTTCCTCTTCTCCCTCTCCCTTGACGGGAGAGGGCAGGGGTGAGGGTGAAATAAAAATTTCTATGAAAATTAACATATAATACCTATTCCGTCAAGGGGAAACAGCAGCAAATTCCGTCCAATCGCACTCCATTCCTTTTTCTCCCTGCTATATCTCCTTTTCTAAACCTTTTCACCCTCCATCATAACAAGCTCCCAGAAGTCCTCATCCCTGTTGTAGCGGATGATATAAATGCACCTGTCATCAGCCCTTAATTTAAAGTATTCATAATCTTCGCCATACCATCTGTCAAGGAGCTCTTCTATTCTTAGCTCCTTTTCGCCAATGGTAAAGGAGATTGGCCTCTCTTCTGCCTTATAGCCTGAATAGGCTTTTACCTTTATCCGCATAATTTAACCCTTCCTTATTAATCATATCCTAAAACACCTTATTTTTAAATACCTCTTTTGCTTACCGCCACTTTACCTCAGTCTGCTTTACCATTGAAAAACAATTCCGTTTGTTAAACCGTACAGGCGCTTTTAGGAAGCAGGTGTGCGCCTACACATTGCGCAGCATTTAGTCTGCTGCAAAAAAATCTTATCTTAAAAAAATTTGCTGTCTTGTTTTCAAGCCTGTTACAAAAAAGCCTGACTCCTTTGGGCCTTTTAACCTTGCTTTTTCTATTAATTTGTAATATCTTTTTCAGACCTGTCTGACAGCAGGCAGATACGCCAGCTTTTCTTCTTCATTAATGTTAGAGGGATTTGCTATTTATGAGTAACCATCAGCCGCATCTTATTGTCATTGCCGGGCCTAACGGCGCAGGGAAATCTACAACCGCTCCTTCTTTATTGAAAGGCACTCTTGAAGTAACGGAGTTTGTTAATGCAGACCTAATTGCTCAGGGGCTATCTGGATTTCAACCAGAGGGTGCAGTTTTTCATGCAGGGCGCATAATGCTTGAGCGCATATATTATCTTGCAAAAAAACGTGAGGATTTTGCCTTTGAAACCACCTTAGCATCCAGAACCTTTGCCCCATGGATTGCTAAACTTCGCAAAAAGGATTATAAATTTCATCTTGTTTTTCTTTGGCTGCCAAGCGAGGATTTTGCTATAAATCGTGTGGCTGAAAGGGTTCGCATGGGCGGCCACAATGTGCCTGAGGAAACTATCCGCAGGCGATATCATGCTGGCATTCGCAACTTTTTCAAACTCTACCGTGCTTTAACAGATAAATGGTTTTTTTATGACAACTCTTCTGCAGAACCCAGAATTGTAGCTTATGGAGAACAAGAGCGGTATTTGGTTGTCAAGGACGAGGCAATATGGTATTATATTCTTAATAGATATGGCAATAAAACAAAGACATAGAGACAAAATCACAGAGGTGTTTTCTGACCCTGATAAGATTACACAGGCGCTTGTTCAGGGTGTGCGTGAAGCCTTGCTTAAACATAAACAGGCGGGCAATCCCATTGTTATATGGAAAGATGGCAAGGCTGTCTGGCTTAAGCCTGATGAAATACCAGTACAAAAGGCTTGATACCTCTTTAATTGCTCTCTGCCTTTGGATTCTCTGGTAGCACCCAGAAAGAAGCAAGAGTCGCGCCTCTCCATTACCCAGCCTTTAGCCTGCTGCAAATATATATAGGAAGCTAAACAGGCTCTGGTCTACACCCATGACAAAGCTTGCTTCAAGGGAAATATGAAAATTGGGGCTACGAGCTGGCGCATCATTGCGGCTTAATTGGTATAAATCATCCTGCAAAAGATAGCTGCTATTTCTTTGTCCTTACATACAGCAGCCAAAGGAACAGCGCCACTGCAGTATATGCTATTGCAAATTCAGTTGCAGCAGCAATGCCGAATCTGTTGCCGATGCCTGCAGGTGTTAATGAGTAGGCGTGGATTATGCCAAAGAAGGACATTGCTGCGCCTGTAAATGCCCAGAGTGACGCCTTTTTGTACTCCTTTTCTATTACATAAACAGACATTGCAGAGAGTATCATGGATGTAAAGATAAATCCCTGACTTAATGCTATGGCGCCTGTGATTGGCAATATGCCCTGAAATGCTCCGCTTGTTACTGTGCTGTATAATGTTGTCTTTGCAGCGCGGAGGCCTGACTCTACCATGTTTAACCCCCATGATGCGAGTGAAGGGAACAATCCTATTGCAACTGCTAAGGCATGATGCTTTGGCGTCTCCTGAAATGCCTGTGCAGCAATAATAATACCTATCCAAAGAAGTATGCCGACACCTGCCTCAAGGGGTATAAGCCTAAGCACAGCATCCATTGTCCCTGTAAAGCATATAAAGGCAATGAAGATGCCATTTAATATTGAATAACCGGTTTTTGCGCCGAGCGCCTTCCAGCCGGGATGGCCGATATAAATAGTAGTAGGAAAACAGCTTCCAAAGAATGAAGCAATGATGCTTCCAATCCCATTTGCAAGAAGGGATGGCTTTGTTTCGTATCTGTCTCCTGCTGCCTCTGCGCTTTCAAGGTTTTGCAGAGAGCCGACTACATTAAAAAGCCCCATTGGAATAATTACAGACATATACCGCCAGACATATTCACTGCTAATCAGACTAAAAACGCTTCCAATAACAGGTATTGGAGGATGTATAGTGGCTGATATCCCCTTGCTCCAGTCAGGGTCAAAATATCCGCTCATACCTGAAAGATTCAGCGCCCATGCTATTGCTGTGCCAACCCCAATTGCAAATAGGCCGCCCGGTATCCCGCCGGGCAGGCGCACATGGGACATATAATAAAACAGGATTATTGCAGCAGGGATTAATGCAAGCCCGGGCTTTGCAAAGATTTGGAATGCAAATTCCATAGATATAAATGTTATGGCAATGCCTGCAAGAGTTGATAAGAGCGCTGCCCTCGGTGTTATCCTCCTGAGCCAGTCGCCGACAAAGGCGCCTGCTGTTTCTATTACACCGCTAAAAAAACACGCCACAAGCCCAACCTTCCATGCAAGGTCAGGATTCTTTGTCTCATGATAAACAGGGGCCATAACAAAAAATATATATGCAAAAAGGCTTACTGTGTTTATGCCATAGGGAAGCGCTGTTACATCGTCTCTGCCAGTGCGCATGGCAAGCTTCCTTGCCTGTATGGAATAGAAGATATTTCCGGCTATAATGGATATCGCTGCACCGGGGAGTATATAGCCAAATACAACCTCATTTGGGATGCCTGCGACCCTGTTTGTTAAGGCAACAATCAGCATCAACTGTATCAGATTGTCTATAGCCAGCCCAAAAAAACCATCAAGGTCTTTCCGCACAAACCATGGATAGGGGATTTTTTTAATCATAGGCATATCCTCATGATTTGGACATATTATCAGCAGGGATTTTATAGCACAATCTTATTATCCTTTCCAGTAAAAAAAACAAACCTTATCCTGTTATATGCTTATTAAAATCCGCAATAAAGCTTGTCAATTATTTTTATTTTTGGTATAAAAGACATAAAACTATCTAAGGAGCCATGTAACCATGCTTAATAAATTAGATTCCTTTTTTTCCAAATACCTTTCTAAAAAAAGCACTAAAGCCCAAATGCCTCATGCTATTGAGGTGGCAACATGCGCTGTCTTGCTGGAGATTGCAAGGATTGATG
>JACRON010000207.1 GCA_016214425.1 Nitrospirota bacterium | reverse complement strand
GGCGCTATCGCCTCTTATTGCGGCAATGAGCAACGCATTTTGTGGTCAGCGCTGCCATTAGGTATTATATCTTCAAATAACTTGATGCAGACGGATTAAAGGAAACCGGCTTTAAAAAATGGGTTCGGGCAACAGCCCGTACACCCATGACAAAGTCTGCTTCAGAGGAAATATGAAAAACGGCACAGCCGCTTTTGTTCTGTCTTGCACGAGAAAAAAGCAAGTAAGCTGTGTTATCGTCATTTACTTAAAAATATAGGGTTAGTTTAAATGTTTGACATCATAATCAAAAACTCAACAATACTTGACGGCTCTGGAAAAGAGGGCTTTGCTGCTGATATTGGCATTTCTAATGACCGTATTGTTAAAATCGGCAAGATAGAAGAATCAGGCAGGCAGGTTATTGATGCAAAGGGTCTTATTGTCTCTCCGGGCTTTGTTGATTGCCACTCCCATTCTGATTATTATCTCATCATCAACCCCCTTGCAGAAAGCAAGGTTAGGCAGGGTGTAACAACTGAGATTGGCGGGAATTGCGGATATTCTGCTGCTCCGCTTTCAGGCGAGGCATTGGAGGAGAGAAAGAATGCGTATAAAAAGGCATATAACCTTGAACACGACTGGAAGGATGTAAAGGGATATTTCAACAGGCTTGAGAGGCAAGGGACATCTTTAAATTTTGCGCTACTTATTGGACACAATACTGTCCGTGCTTCTGTAATAGGCGGAGACAGCAGGGAGCCAAATAAAAAAGAGATGTCACAGATGAAGGAAATGGTACAGCAGGCAATGAAAGAAGGCGCTATCGGCCTCTCAACCGGCCTTGCTTATGGACCCGCATGTTTTGCAAAGAAGGAGGAGCTTATTCAGCTTTGCAAAGAAGTAAGAAAATATGGCGGCATATTTACAGTTCACATGAGGAGCGAGGGCAAAGGACTCTTAGAGGCAATTGAGGAGTCAATCCTTATTGCTAAAGAGGCAGAGATACCGCTACAGATTTCACATCTTAAAACCTATGGCGAGGAAAACTGGGGAAAGCTTGACTCTGCCTTTGAATTAATAGAAAAAGCAAAGGCGGATGGCCTTGATGTTACATGCGACAGGTATCCATATACTGCTGCAAATACAGGGCTGCACAATGTTTTTCCTAACTGGGTGCTTGATGGCGGGATTAAAAAGGAAATGGAAAGATTAAAGAATAAAGATGTAAGAGAAAAGATAAAGACAGGGCTGCAAAAAATAAAGGGAGATAAAGATATCTGGGACAAGATAATGATCTCAGAGGTCATAACAGAGAAGAATAAGATATATGAAGGCAAAAGAGTATCAGAGGCAGCAGGCATAGCTAAAAAAGAACCGATAGAGTTTGTCTTTGATATATTAGTTGAGGATGAGATAGCAGTAGATGCCATATTTTTTAAGATGAGTGAGGAGAATTTGAAAAGGATTTTAAAAAAGCCCTATGTAATTTTCGGCTCTGACAGCGGGGCAAGGGCAGATTATGGCGCATTAGGAAGAGGCCGCTCTCATCCAAGAACATTCGGGACATTTCCAAGAGTCCTTGGCAGATATGTCCGCGAGGAAAAAATATTGGCTCTGCCAACTGCTATAAAAAAGATGACATCAGATGCGTGCAGAAAGTTTAATATCAAAGAGAGAGGATTAATCAAGGAAGGCTATTTTGCAGACATTGTTATATTCAATCCTGATACAATCATTGATACAGCAACCTACGAGGACCCGCACAATTATCCAGCAGGCATTGAGTATGTTATTGTTAATGGCAGGGTTACTGTTGAAAAGGGCAAGCATCTTGGCACAAAGGCAGGAGGGATTATTAAAGCAGAGACTTAAATATCAAGCCCCTGCTATATTACCTCTATGCCAATTAATATTCGGCTATCATTGATGCCTATCTTCAGATTTATCCCTTTATATAAAAGGAGATAGTCTGCTGGTTTTGGAAGTGCATACCAGTCAATCTTCTCTAATACTGCCTTTAGTTCATCTGACTCAGAGGATATTTCAACTCTCTTTAACTTTTTATCTTCGCCATATTCTAATGCCACATTGGTTGAGCTGCCA
Source organism: Nitrospirota bacterium (assembly GCA_016214425.1). Lineage (GTDB taxonomy): Bacteria > Nitrospirota > CAKKRA01 > 9FT-COMBO-42-15 > 9FT-COMBO-42-15 > 9FT-COMBO-42-15. The sequence goes on along the minus strand of JACRON010000207.1, from coordinate 9,839 downwards.
TTAAAAGCATCTTCTGCAACCGCAGGAGCTACAAGCATCTCTGCTGATTTGCGTATTGTGCTAAAAAATGCCTTTGTCTTTATTGCAAGAAACTGTGCGTCAACACTTGCAATAAAGCCGCCGTTTATATTGCCCCATGTTTCTGATTTTTTATCTGCACTGCTTGTTTTGCTTTCTGGTTTGGAATAAGAAGGCAGCTTGCTTTTTATATTATTGCGCCTGATTTGCTCAGCCTTTGCTGGAATCTGACCGAACTGCTCTATCAAAATCACCTTATCTGCAATTATCCAGTCCTGAGGCGGCTGATGTATAATATCCCTGATATCCCTGATATATAAAATTGCAAAACTGAATATTATTAAATGAAATAAAAGAGAGATTGTAAGATAATTATTAATGGATATTGTATTGGCTCTATCCTTTTTTAACATACCCTGCTCCGTCTTTATTGCCTAAATAATGCAAGGGCGTTAAATCTAACGCCCCTGCATAAAGATTTTTTAATCAAAATCCGGTGAAAGTGATGTTGTAACTAATGCCTTTTTCTGTGCAGCAGTAATTGCAGTTGAGCCGTCTGTTGTGCCGCTTATGGCTGAAGCCCTTCCTTCAAGCCTTGTCTTGAAATTGTTCATTATGGTTTTCATCTGAACCATTGTCGGCTGGCCGCCAATATTCTGGAAATCAGAAAACTTGGTGAATTCTACTATCTGAATATCCTCCCTCAGGCCAAAGAGGGCTGCAAGCGAAGCAGGCATATTCTTTTCATCACTGGCTACTCCATTATTATTAGTAGAGTCCCAATCATGCCTTGTATTATTTACACCATTTCCTCCATTGTCATCGCTGTCAAGCCAGTTCAATAATGCTGGCACTGCAAGGGTATCTCTTGTATATGTAAGGCTTCCGCCAGCAGCAACGACATTTGCAGTCCATGTAACAGCAACAACCATTGGTATAGGCCAGTAAACAGCAGTTCCACCCTGTGTCCTGAAGCTAAACATGCTGTTGCTTGCACTGCTGCCTTTCATATTATCAATAGTAGATTCGCAGGTAGAATTGCCGCCGCAAAAACCGCTTTTCATTGCAGTTGCCATTGCATCTATCTCACTGCTTGAGGATGCAGCATTTGTAATAAATGAACTAAAGGCGCTCTCCATTGCAGTATTAATAGCGCTCTGGGCAGATGATATATCACCAGCAGAGGGCATATTACTCTCATCCTGAAAGAGAGCCTCAAATGCCTTGAATGCGTTCTCCATTGCAGTAAAGAGTGTATTTGCAGCGCTTGTGTATCTGCTAATCTGTGTGCTGCTTGCACCGAGTGTAGTAAGAGCCGCAGTGTATTTTTTAAGCGCCTTTTCTGCCCTTATCTTCTGCATTGCGCTTCCCATCTCAGCATCAACTGCGCTTCTAAACGCTGCTGGAAGGCTTGACCATGACGAATCATCATCAACTGCATCGCCTGCTGCCATTAGCGCAAGCTCTACATAGTCCTCATTAAAACCTGCATCAGTAGCAGAATGGACAAATATCTGCATCAGAAGGCCTGCTGCCTTTCCCCTGTTCTGGGCTGCTGCTGCATCTGTAGTTGCATCAACTGCATCCTTATATAAAGAGGTAAACTCATTTAATCTGCTTACAATGCTGCTCTTGAATGTTGTCATTTGTGAGGAGGATACACCCAGGTTTGTGAGCTCATTTTCAAATCCGTTGACTGCTGCCCTTGATGCTGTTGCAACTCTTGCGAGGTCTGTGGAACTAAGAGAGCCTGTGCGGAGTATAACCATCCCAAATGCAACCATTATGGGATTGTCGCTCCCTGCTGTCTGCATTGCAGAGATGAGAGCCTCTGCTTGACCTTCTGTAACATTTGAAATGCCGAGATTTACAGTAGCCCCTGCTGTTGGCGTTGGAATTAAAGAACGTCTTGCTGTTGTGCCGTCAGGATTTTTTACTGTAACAACAAGGAAATTATAAGATGTCCTGTCAGGGATGCCTGCAATGCTAAAGGAAATCTTCCCGTTGCTGTCTGCCTCGGCAGAGGTTGTCAGACCCGAAAGGTCTACAATTGCGCCATTTGAACCTATAGCATCTATCTCAATGGTGTAAGTTGTCCCTGCTGTTAAGGCATAGCCATTGGAGACAGATAAAATAATCATTGAAATACTCACAAGAATAGAAAAAATCTTTTTCATCTTTTTGCTCCTTTCATAGTTGTCTTATAAACTTTGTTAATTATTAAAAACTGTTTTTTATTTTCCGCTTCCACTGGCGCCTGTGCCTGATGATGAACCTGAACCAGATGATGAATCGCCGCAGCCAATTGTGCCGATTCCAATGCCAACGATAAGGAATAAGGCAAAGATTATAGCCGTAATTTTTCGCTTCATGTTCTCGCCTCCTTTCTTTTTTTATTCACCCTGCTAAAAGGTAAGGCCCGACTTAACCTCTTAGCAGGGCATAAATCAAAGAAAGCCATAACCGCGACTTTCTGTTAAGCAAGATATTGCAAATTATTTGCCAGAAATCCCTTAATTATTGAATACAAAAAAACTTGAAAAATCAAGGAGATAGAAAAAGGTAGATTCTAAAAGGTGGTGGATATTTGTGATTCTCTCATCACAGAACAAGCTCTTTTTTCTGAAATAATGAAAACTATTAATATATCAAGTAATTATAATGGATAATTGTGTGATTGAAAAATCACTGAGATGTGATGGGGTTGATCATAATAAGAAGGGCAGGGGCGATTATGAATCGCCCCTACATTAGGCAGCTATATTTTTTAGAATAATCCTTTTACCTTGCCTGTCTCAACATCAACATCCACCCTTCTGTACGCCGGGTCAGATGCTGTTCCGGGCATTAGCTTGATTGCGCCTGCCACAGGGACAACAAAGCCTGCGCCTTTGTAGGTAAGTATATCGCGCACATGGAGCTTCCATCCCTTTGGAACGCCTTTAAGATTAGGATTATCAGATAGGCTCAGGTGCGTCTTAACCATGCAAGTGCCGAGCTTTGAGGTCTCTGGATCTTCCTCCATCCTCTTTGCCTTTGCAAGGGCCTCAGGCGAATACTCAACGCCGTCTGCGCCGTAAACATCCTCTGCAATCATCTCAATGCGATGCCTCAGAGGCATATCAAGTTCATAAAGGAACTTAAAATGATTTGTCTCTTTGCAGGCGTCCATTACAGCATCAGCAAGTTCAAGCGCGCCTTCACCGCCTTTTAGCCAGTGCTTTGAAAGCGCAACCCTTGCGCCTGCTGCCTCAACAAGCCTTTTTACTGCCTTAATCTCGTTATCAGTATCAGTATAGAAATTATTGATGCAGACAACAGGGTTGATGCCCGCTTTTTTGACTGTCTTGATATGATGGAGCAGATTCTCACACCCCTTTTCAACCCAGCCGACATTTTCGCCCTTATACTCTTCAGGCATTGGCTTTCCGGGAACTGGTATTGGCGCGCCGCCGTGGCACTTTAATGCCCTGATGGTTGCAACAACAACTGCAGCATGGGGCTTTAAGCCTGAAAACCTGCACTTTAGATTCCAGAATTTTTCAAAACCGATATCAGCGCCAAATCCTGATTCTGTTACAACATAATCACCGAGTTTGAGAGCAATCCTGTCTGCAATGATGGATGATTGGCCAATGGCAATATTTGCAAATGGCCCTGCATGAACAAATACAGGCTGTCCTTCTATAGTTTGCATAAGATTCGGGTTTATTGCCTCTGCCATCCATGCTGTCATTGCGCCTGCAACATCAAGGTTGCTCGTTGTTACTGGCTTTCCGCTCTTATCATATGCGACAACAATCCTTCCCATTCTCTCGCGCATATCCTTCAGGTCTTTGGCAACAGCAAGTATAGCCATAACCTCTGATGATACTGCAATGGCAAAGCCCGAACGCATCACAAAGCCGTCATCCTTACCGCCGAGTCCGATGATTATATCCCTCAATGCCTGCGCGCAGAAATCCATTATCCATTTCATCTCAACATTGCGCGGGTCTATATTAAGCCTCTTTAACTTGCGCTTTGAAAGCTGCTCGTCATTATAATTAAATTCATGCTGCATCCGTGATGTTAGCGCAACCATTGCAAGGTTATGGGCATTTATAATGGCATTTATGTCGCCTGTTAAGCCCAGAGAAAATGGCGTCAGCGGCACACACTGTGCAAGCCCGCCTCCTGCTGCAGAGCCTTTAATATTCATTGTGGGCCCGCCGGACGGCTGGCGGATGGCTGCAATAACATTCTTTCCCCTCTTGCCAAGCCCTTCTGTTAAACCAATGGTAGTTGTTGATTTCCCCTCGCCGAGCGGTGTTGGCGTGATGGCAGTTACATCAATATACTTGCCATCAGATTTTTTGCTAAGACGATTTAAAACATTTTTGAAATCCACCTTGGCAACATAATGGCCGTGAGGAAGAAGCTCTTGTTTTTCTAATCCGAGCTCCTCCCCTAATTGATAAACGGTTTTCATGTGCGCCTCGGCTGCTTCTGCTATTTCCCAATCTGCATGTTTAGTTGGATCAAGCGGCATAATTATTTCCCTCCCCCTTCTTATAATGTTTGGCGTCTGGTCTAAATGATTAATTAAGAAAATCTTTCTAACTAAGCATTAAACACACAGCGTAAACACCGATTTTCTAATAGCTTATCAGCGCATTAATAAACTTGTCATTCATCATTCTAAGGTTTTTACTGAGCACAAAAATAAGTTTTTTCATTATCCGCGATGCCAATAAAAGGTCTTCGTTCTCCATCTTCTCAAAGTCTTCTTTTCTTAAAAGCAGTATCTCGGAATCAGCGAGCGCCACTGCGCGGGCCTCATGCCGCCTCTTTTCTATTATTGAGAGCTCCCCGAAGAAATGACAGGGTTTTAAAACAGCCAGTGTCTGCTTCCACCCATCAGGTGTGATCTTGGAGATTTCAACCTTTCCTGAATGTATGAGATAGATACCCTTTGTATCTTCATGTTCCTTAAATATATGCTCTCCCTTTTTGAAGGTCAACTTCTTAAGTATATTTCCTATCTTTTTTAACTTTTCCTCATCAAGGTTCTCAAAGAGAACCTGTTTCTTTAATGCCTCAGGTTTAAGCATAATATCCCCCTATCTTATTTTAAAGCAACAATTTTTATACTACATATCTTTAATTCTGGGATCTTGCAAACAGGGTCAGAGGCGGTGTTTGTAAGGATATTGGCTGCAGCCTCTTTAAAATGAAAGGGTATAAATACCATTCCCTTTAATGGTCTCCCTGAAATCCTTGCTGCTATATCAATTGACCCCCTCCTTGAAGATACCCTTATTTTTTGACCATTTTTTATATCAAGCCTCTTTGCATCCTCAGGATTAATTTCCGCATATGCCTGAGAAGCTACTGCCTCAATGGCAGATGTCCTTCTTGTCATGGTGCCTGTGTGATACTGAAATAACTGTCTCCCTGTAGAAAGCATATAGGGATATTCATCATCCGGTAGCTCTGCGGATGGCCTATATTCTACTTTAGTAAATCTTCCTTTCCCCCTTGGAAAACCTCCTTTGAAGAGGTATGATGTTCCCGGGTGGTCAAGTGTAGGACAAGGCCATTGCAGGCCAAATTTTTCTATGCGGCTGAATGTAATACCACCCATTGCAGGCCATAATCTTCCTATCTCAAGGAGGATATCTTCAGTGGAGTTATATCTCATTTCGTAACCGAATCCTTTAGCCAGCTCCATTATTATCCACGAATCCTCTTTTGCTTCACAAGGTGGATTGACAGCCTTTCTTACCCTCTGCACCCTTCTCTCCGTATTTGTAAAGGTGCCATCCTTTTCTGCAAAACAGGTAGCAGGAAGGACTACATCTGCAAGTTCGGCGGTCTCAGACATAAAGATATCCTGCACAACAAGAAACTCAAGCTTCCCAAATGCCGTCCTCGTGTGATTAATGTCAGGATCGGAAAGGACAGGATTTTCACCCATTACATACAGTGCCTTAATCCCACCATGCATTGCTGCCTCTGTCATCTCAGTGGCAGTAATACCGACTTTATCAGAAAGGTTAACACCCCACTCCTTTTCAAATTTTTCTTTTATTGAAGGCGCATCGACCCTCTGATAGCCGGGATATACATTTGGTATACAGCCCATATCAGTCGCACCTTGAACATTGTTCTGCCCCCTGAGAGGGTTTACCCCTGTAAATTCCCTTCCCAGATTACCAGTCAGGAGGGCAATGTTTGCAATAGAATACACATTGTCAGTTCCGTGGGTATGCTGCGTTATACCCATTGTATAATATATTGCAGGCTTTTGTGCCCTGCCATACAACAAAGCCGCCTCTATTATCTTCTCCTTTGGAACACCTGTTATCTTCTCTCCCACCTCGGGTGTAAATTCAGATATAGCCCCTCTAAATTCCTCAAAGTCCTCGGTCCAGTTTTTAATAAACTCTGTATCTTCCAATCCCTCCTTTAATATCACATGCATCATTGAATTTAAAAGGGCGACATCTGTCCCCGGCCTCTGCTGTAGCCATAGGTGTGCAAACCTCACAAGGTCTATCCTTCTTGGATCAGCTACAATAAGCTTCGCACCATTCCTCACAGCCTTTTTCATATTAAGGCCTATAATTGGATGGGTCTCTGTAGTATTGGAGCCTATAACAAAGAGCAGATCATTGTTTTCTATCTCGGGGATGGAGTTTGTCATTGCCCCGGAGCCGAATACTGTGGCCAGACCGGCCACTGTTGCGCTGTGTCAGTACCTTGCGCAGTGGTCAACATTGTTTGTGCCTATGCCTGCACGAATGAATTTCTGGAATATATAATTCTCCTCATTCGTGCATCTTGCAGAGCTCAGGCCGCCAATGCTGTCACTGCCGTGTTTCTCCTTTATCTCTTTTAATCTTTTTACTGTATAATCAATAGCCTCATTCCAGCTCGCCTCAATAAATTTTCCATCCTTCTTGATTAAAGGCTTTTTAAGTCTGTCAGCGCTATTAATAAAATCATATGCAAACTTCCCTTTTACACAAAGAGAGCCGTTATTCACACTCTCCTTCTCTGTTGGCGTAACCTTTATTACTGTATTGTCTTTTATATGTAAAGTGATGCCGCAGCCAACGCCGCAGTATGCACAGGTTGTGTCAACCTTCCTCGTCTCCCATCCCCTTCCCTTGCCTTTTGCAAGCTTTTCTGTTAATGAGCCGACAGGACACACATCAACGCAGTTCCCGCAGAATTCGCAGTCTAATACTCCATCAAAGGGCATTGCAACCTTTGCATAAAAACCCCTCTTCATTATATCTATTGCGCCAACTGCCCTCACCTCATCGCACACACGCACACACTTTGCGCAGAGTATGCACTTTGAAAAGTTTCTTATGATAAATGGGTTCTTGTCCTCTGTAGGGTATTGCCTCATTGCGCCATCATAGGGATTCTCTTTTACATTAGCGCCATACTCATAGGCAAGATCCTGCAAGACGCACTCTCCTGTCTTATCGCAGGTCATGCAGTCATTGGGATGGTCAGAGAGTATAAGCTCAAGGAGTGTCTTTCTCGTTTCCCTTATCTTTGGGGAATCAGTTGTAACCACCATGCCGTCAGATACAGGCGTTGTGCAGGATGTAATAAGCCTGTTCATGCCTCCAACCTCAACCACGCAGACCCTGCATCCGCCGTAATTGGTGAGATTAGGATGGTGGCAGAGCGTAGGTATATCTATCCCTGCCCTTTTTGCTGCCTCAAGTATGGAAGTTTCCCCCTTTGAAAAAGGGGGGATTTGAATGTGTTTGTCATTCCTGCGTGTATCTGGCAGGAATCCAGTCTTGCACATTGTGGATTCCCGCTCAAAAACGCTGCGGGAATGACGGATAAAAAAAGATTATGCCTTTATCTCACTAAGCTCCTCTTTAACATGACCTGCCTTCTTTGCCCCTTTTGTATAAATCACGCCAAACGGACACTTCTCAAAACAGACGCCGCATCTTATGCACTTCTCATCATCAATGAATGCTGGTTTCTTTGTCTTCTTTGTGCCATCAGATATTGCATCTACAGGGCAGCCTTTTACGCATATGCCGCACATCTTGCATGTATCTGGACTTACAATGTACCTTGATAATGCAGTGCACACGCCAGCCCTGCAGCTCTTGTCTTTTATATGCTCCTCGTATTCATCCTTAAAATACCTCATCATGCTCAATACTGGATTTGGCGCTGTCTGTCCAAGACCGCAAAGAGACGTTGCCTTTACCGTATTCCCAAGCTCAACAAGAATATCCATTTCATTTCCCTTTGCCTTGCCTGCAATTATCCTCTCTAATATCTCAAGGAGCCTCTTTGTTCCAATCCTGCATGGAACGCACTTTCCGCATGACTCATCAGTAGTAAAATTCAGAAAGAACCTTGCCATCTCAACCATGCATGATGTATCATCCATAACAACCATGCCGCCAGAGCCCATGATAGCGCCGACTGCAGAGAGCGTCTCATATTCAACCGGCGTGTTTATAATTTCAGAGGGGATGCAGCCGCCGGATGGCCCTCCTGTCTGAACTGCCTTAAATGCCTTGCCGTCTGAAATCCCGCCTCCTATATCAAACACTATCGCTTTTAATGAGATGCCCATGGGCACCTCAATTAAGCCTGTCCTGTTTAGCTTTCCTGTTAATGCAAAGACCTTTGTGCCCCTGCTCTTTTCTGTGCCAAAATTAGCATACCATTCAGCGCCCTTTAGAATAATCTGAGGCACATTTGCAAAGGTCTCAACATTATTTATATTTGTCGGCTTTCCCCACAATCCTTTGTTTGCAGGAAATGGAGGCTTTGACCTCGGCATGCCCCGCTCACCCTCTATTGAGGCAATCAAGGCTGTCTCCTCGCCGCATACAAATGCGCCAGCGCCCTGTTTTAACTCAATATCAAAATCAAAACCTGTGCCGAGTATATTCTTACCGAGAATGCCCTTTTCCATTGCCTGTGCTATTGCTACCTTCAAATGTTTTACTGCCATAGGATACTCTGCACGGACATATATGTAGCCCTCATTTGCGCCGATTGCATAGCCTCCAATTATCATTCCTTCAAGCACAGAGTGCGGGTCTCCTTCAAGTACGCTCCTGTCCATAAAAGCGCCAGGGTCGCCTTCATCAGCATTGCATATCAGATATTTTTTATCGCCTGCTGCCTTACGGCAGAATTCCCATTTTGAGCCTGTTGGAAAGCCTGCCCCGCCTCTGCCGCGTAAGCCTGAACGTTTTACAATATCGATCACCTCTTCAGGCTTCATTGATAAAAGAACCTTCCTTGCAGCATCGTATCCGTCGTGTGCAATATACTCATCTATGGAAAGCGGATTAATGAAGCCGCAGTTTTTCAGAACAATCCTCTGCTGTTTTCTGTTAAAAGGCATCTCTTCATAATACGGTATGCCAATATACGGATTTGCACCGTTGTCAGGAAGCATCTGTGCAAGGGCATGTTCTTTTGAAGGCTTATCTTTTAGAACATGGGAGTCAATTATCCTTGAAACATCCTCAGGCCTTACCTTATTATATATAACCCTGCATCTATTAGGCATTGCAATATCAAGCAGAGGCTCTTCATGGCACATGCCAATGCAGCCTACATGCACAATCTCTGCATTAATCTTTTTCTGCTTGATATGGCTCTCAACCTTTTCAAGGAGCGCCTTAGCGCCTGCAGCCATCCCGCAGGTTCCCATGCCTAATATTATTTTTGGTTTGTTTGTCATTGGTTCTAAATTCACCCCTCACCTTAGTCCTCTCCCCAGAGGGGAGAGGAAACAAAAGTAAATTATCCTCTCCACAGAGGGGGAG
>JACRON010000127.1 GCA_016214425.1 Nitrospirota bacterium | reverse complement strand
TTCTGCCTTATTACATCAACGTCAACCCTTTTACCCCATGCCTCAAGCTGCTCTATTGCAGCAGCCCTGAATGTATCGCCAGCAGCAAGGAGCACCTCCTTGCCTTCCTTTTTATACCTATGCGCGAGTTTGCCGATTGTTGTGGTCTTTCCAACACCGTTTACGCCGATAACAAGTATTACAAAGGGCGCCTTCGCACTCCCCTCTCCCCCTTGGGGAGAGGGCAAGGGTGAGGGGGAAATATTAGATGAGCTGTCTACCCTGCTGAATATCTCCCTTATATCTTCTTTTAAATGTGCAATTAATTTTGACGGGTCATCAAGTTCTTTTCTCTGAACCTTTTCCTCAATCCTTTTTATAAGCGCCGTAGTTGTTTTAACGCCAACATCTGCGCTTATAAGTATTTCTTCAAGCTCGTCAAGCAGCCCCTTGTCTATCTGCTTCTTGCCAAGCAGAAGTGATTCAACCTTTGCTACAAATCCGCCTAAAATACCCACTTCATAGTTCCTCTCTAACCTTTTTAATTACATCTTTAAGCCGCATGATGCCCTTGCCAAGATTTGACTGAGGCTGCATAAAGAGCAGCAGAAAATAGCCTTCTGCAACAGGGGAGAGGATTAAGACAGCTTCATCAAGAAAAATTACAATCTCTCTTATGCTGCCGAGCTCAAGCCTATCAGAGGTCTCCTGAATATTTTTTATTATAATGCTCTTATACGCGCCCAATAGTTTAATGTCATCATCAGGTATTTTTGAATAGTGGTCTATTGCCTCGCCGTCCCTGTCAACAAAGATAATGCCGATGGCGCCTTCAACATCCTTTATTAGCGGCTGTAATATTTTTTGAAAAGACATAATTTATACGAACAACTGAAACAGTAACAGTGTAATCAATGCGCCAAAAACCGCACCGAGGATTACCTCAAATATTGTATGCGCGCCCAATGCAATGCGGCTGTGGCTTACTACTAATGAAAGAATAAATATCAATATTGAGATTAAAGCATTTTTTGTAATAAATGTAACAGCGATCCAGATGGCAAATGCAACTGCTGCATGGCCGCTCGGCATGCCGCCGTACAAAGGACTTCCCTTCTTTGCGTAGGCCTTACTCATTATTACAGCTATTATAACAATCACCAGTGCAATAAAAGTGATATGTTCAGGGCTGTTTTTAGCAAATTCTACGCCCTTTGTAAAGGGTTCTTTAATGTGAGGATAGAGGATTAAATAGCCTGTTACAGCTGCACCGATAGATGCAATCAATACTGCCCCTGCTGCGACATCCTTTGCTATTTTTGCAGATTTTTTATATGACGGCGACAGAAGGTCAACTGTTGCCTCAATTGCGGTATTTATCATCTCTGCAAAGAGCACAAAGAGAATGGCAAAGGTAAGTATAAGAAACTCCAGTTTTGTGATATTAAGAAAGAGGCTGAAGATTAAGATGATAGCAGCAACCCAGAAATGATACCTCATATGCCTCTGGGTTCTTGCTACATATAAGATGCCTTCAATTGCAAGATTAACACTCTCAAGCCAGTTTTTTGGTTTCATTGCTAAACTATTTTATTACCCCCATCCGCCTTAAAAAGTCCTTTTGCTTTTGCAGCAATCTGATTTTTTCAATCGGCGAGAGCCGGCTAAACCACCTGATATTTTCCCTTCTTGTTTCAGTATAAGAAGGGACATTTTTGTAGTTGATGACTTCAGCTATTTTATCTTTTTCTTTCTTCATTCATTGCCTCTTTAAGATATTTTATCTGTTCCTTATCCTTAATATCAGGTTCCCTCATATTTTTAAGCTCTATAAGTTCTTTTATGGGACATAACCTTATATAGAACACGCCTTTTGGTTCATATTTTATCACTGCCGTCGTAAAGCAATCGTCAAAACTAATTTTACGGCCTTTTCTATTGACAAATGTTTTTGCAAAAAAGAGGTCTATTCTCTCTTCGCCGCAATACGCTTTGACGATTGGTTGTTTCTTTGGCGATTCCGAGTCTATTTCAAAGTCTTCTTTTTCCAAATATTCTATAACCTTTTTCCTATCATCAGGATGAATCCACAGGTCAAAATCAAAGGTAAAGACAGGGGCGCCATACTGAATTGCAGCCTGCCCCCCTATCAGGAGGTATCTGATTCCGAGTCTGTTGAATGAATTTATAAATTCTATAAAATCAAATTCCTGCATGCTTTTATTATATCATCCTTTCACAACTTACTAAAACCTTCCTTTCCTTCCTTCTCATTCTTTCTTCTTCTTTTTTACCTTTTTCATGGTCATACCCAATCAGATGCAGAATGCCGTGAACAAGCAGAACAGCAATCTCATCATAAATGCCATGCCCCTTTTCTTTTGCCTGCCTTCTCGCTGTTGGCAGAGAGATAACTATATCGCCAAGAAGATTAGGGTTTATATCTGAATGTTCGCCATCCCTCATTGAAAAGGCGAGGACATCTGTAGCCTTATCTTTATTGCGATATAGCCTGTTCATCTCCTGCATCTGAATATCATTAACCAAGAGGATGCTCAATTCAGCATCAGTAAGTCCCAGCGCCTTGAGAGCCTTTCTGGCCAATCCTTTTAATCTCTCTAAGCTTACCCTTATCCTTCTCTGTCTGTTTTTTATCAGTATCTTCATCAGCTTCACCGTAATCTGAAACCTTCATGCCTGGATAGTCTATCCTGTGGTGGAATATGCCTGCCAGAACTTTTGTAAAGCTTTCTGTTATGGCACGGAGGTCTTTTAATGTCAGGTCGCACTCATTCAACTGCTCGTCAATAAAAATATCCTTTACAATCTTTTCAACAAGATTAGAAATTCGGGACGGTGTTGGTTCTATCAAAAGCCGTGACGCAGCTTCAACTGCGTCAGCAAGCATAATTATTGCCGCAATCTTTGTTTGTGGCTTAGGGCCGTGATATCTGAAGTCCATCTCATTAACAGGCGGAAGGGCGGGATTATGGCAATCCAATGCCTTTTTATAAAAGAAGGTGGTTATCCTTGTCCCATGATGTTGATGAATAATGTCAATTATTTCCTTTGGAAGCCGATGCTCTTTAGCAAGCTCCACACCATCCTTAACATGGGATATAAGTATAAGGCTGCTCATGCTCGGCGCAAGCCTGTCGTGCCTGTTTACACTGCCCATCTGATTTTCTATAAAATATTCAGGTTTGTTTATCTTGCCTATATCATGATAATAGGCAGCCACCCTTGTAAGCAGAGGATTAAGCTTAACCGCCCCTGCTGCAGATTCTGACAATGTGCTTACAACCATGCTGTGGTGATATGTCCCAGGCGCTACAACAAAGAGCTGTCTTAATATCGGCTGGTTCAAATCAAGGAGTTCAAGAAGCTTAAAATTTGTTGTTATCTTAAACGGCGCCTCCAAAAGGGATAAAAGGCCGGCAGCTATTGTTGAGGCAATAAAGCCGCCTGCGATGCCAAAGGCAATGTCCAAAGGTCCCTTGACCGTAAAGATAGTTGCATTGTAAAAATTTATAGCGATAATTATTAAAATATTAATCAGTCCGACAAAGAGACCTGCTCTCTGGAGCGCAGACCTTTTCTTGCATTGAATAACGCTGAAGGCAGCGACAATACCGCCAATAAATGAGAAGATGACATAAAACTGCTCT
>JACRON010000194.1 GCA_016214425.1 Nitrospirota bacterium | reverse complement strand
TAATTCTTCCGAAAGAGATTTCCCATATACAACCACTTTAGCCTTAGCTCTAAGGGCTTTTCCTGATAATCTTTTATTATTTCCTCGCTTAAATAATAGCTAAATCCACGCACCCTATTCTTTCTCATTTTTCAACCTCTTTAAATATTTTATATAAAATATATCTTATCTTTTTTTCATTCAGTTTTTTGAATATATTAAGATAATCTATCATCACCTCGCCTTGCCAATCACCTTTTTTGCAGCCCTTACAACAAATTTGGCGCCCTTGATCGCCTTTCTCCCATTATCAATGGTATATTCCTCAGTTGGTATGAAATCAATATCTCCATAAAAGGCAAGCTCCCTGTCTTTTCTCAATTCCTTTGATATTTTTGCAATCTTACTAATATCATCTGCAAGAATAATGCCTTCATATCTATCTTTATGCTCAATAAGCAAAGGACCGACATCGTGAAATTTTGGGGGTTCTATACCAACATCACGGAGCATCCCTTTAATGGCCAGCTCTACAATCTCCTGCGCCTCTCTAACCACATCAGAATAGGCCTTCTTTCGGAAAAGCAAAGAGAGAACATCAAGTCTGTCTATACACTTTCTCAGATAACTTTGTGCAAGGCTTTCATTGGTCATATCTCAAAGACCTCCCCTGGCTTATAATCTGGCTTTAAATCCCAGTACCACGCATTGCCTTTCCATATCCTTTTTGAACCCAGCTCCTTTAGCCTATTTCTAAGCCTTTCCAAAACAGCGGCAAAGAAACCGTCTTTATCATAAAGAATCTTGGCATCATCCACCATATCAAGAAAGAGCGGCGAACCCCTTTGCGCCTCTTCAGGCGTCTTAAAGATAGGAGAGATATCAGTATATATCCCCTTCTTTTTAAGCTGCTCCATATACTGTATAAGCGCATCCTCTATCTTTGAAAACTCAGCCACCCGTTTCATCCTGCCTTTTGGCAGATTTCTGGCAATAATCAATATATCAACATCAGAGTCAAACCTCATGGTCTCACGGCCAGCAGAACCATATACCACAAGGCTTACAAGCCTATCGCCATAATATGCCCTGCACCCTGATAAGACCTTTGCCTGTAATTTTTTAAACCTTTCTATAAGCATAAGTTTAGTATACCATATAAACTATTAAAAAAGGCTATACTTAATTATACACCATAATGCCCTTATCCCGTCCTTCCATTTAATCTTTTTGCCTTCTAAATAGGTTCTGCCTGAATATGAGATTCCCACTTCGTATACACGGCAGCCGAGCCTTGCTATCTTGGCTGTAATCTCCGGCTCAAAGCCAAATCTTTTTTCTTTAAGAACAATCTTAGAAAGTATCTCTCTTCTAAAAGCCTTGTAGCAGGTCTCCATATCAGTCAAATTCAGATTTGTAAAGATATTTGACATTGTTGTTAACATCCTATTTCCAACATAGTGCCAGAAGAATAATACGCGATGCGGCCCCTCTCCTTTAAATCTTGAGCCATACACAACATCTGCCTTGCCATCTAAAATGGGTTGAATAAGTTTTGCATACTCAGAAGGGTCATATTCAAGGTCAGCATCCTGAATAATTACTATATCCCCATTTGCAGCAGCAAAACCAGCTTTTAGAGCAGCGCCCTTGCCCTGATTTTTACTTTGATAAATAATTTTAAAGCCTGAATTCATTGACCTTTCAATATTCTCAAGTATCTGCCGCGTGCCGTCTGTTGAGCAGTCATCAACAACAATAATCTCCTTTTCAAACGGGATGCTGACAGCCTGCACCTTCTCCAGAATGTTCCGTATTGTAGCCTCCTCATTGTATACAGGTATTACAATTGTAACCAACATTTTATACCTTCTCCGAACATCTTTTACCTCTAAAAACTCAATTACTGTATAAATAAAAAAAGGGCGGTTCTTTTTTTGTTAAGAACTGCCCTTTTCCTTTTTGTGCATTTATTCATGCAAATGCTTTAAGTGCCGCTAATGCTACTCACAATAGTCAGAGGGCCCCTCTCTCCTGCTGTTGGGCAGCAAAAATAGAACCGTCCCCTTTATTACCTGCATGATCAACAATTATTGGTTCCAGTAGAGCCACAAACAATGCTAGTAGGATCGCCAGCCGCGGCACCTGCCGTCAATGTCCAAGTGACTGAGGTAGGCGTTCCTCCTGCAAGCAAGGGCGCCACTCCGACCCATGTAACACCCGCAACAGTCAGAGATGGAGGCACCGAGGAGCCGGTCACGCAAGCGTTGATTTCTGCGGCAGTATCTCCAGAAGCAGGAAGTGCTGGGCCTGCCGCCGTTGTGGCACTGGGTGTAACGGTCCTCCCCAACAGCTCGGCCGAATAATTAATAGCAAGGCAGCTTCGCAGAGACCCCATCCATCCCACGTTTGTCGCTGCCTGAGCATCTACTTGAAGGTTAATATACCTCGGTATTGCCACTGCCGCCAAGATGCCCAGAATGACAATAATCATGATTAATTCAATTAATGTAAAACCTTTTTGATTCTTTAACATTTTTTTACCTCCTTATTAATCCCCCCTATCCCCCCTTTAGAAAAGGGGGGATAGGGGATTTATTGCAAGGCTAATGCCCTGTTCAATATTTTCTATTTATAATTAACAACCACCTGTCGCTGTTGTTACATTACCGTTTGTATCAGTATAAGCCGCCTGACAGGTTGCAAGATTCGGCGGGGTTGGACGAAATGTAGATATACCACCAGCAACATAAGCTACTGTCCAACCTGAACCGGCTACGGATAGATCCTGTCGCATAGCATTGCCAATGCCAGCAACAGCACCTGTTGGAACACCTGCTGCGGCTCCTACTGTTCCAACCGCTACAGTTGTGGTATCATACATTGTCACTGGATTTGTGCCAGTGATTAGATATTGCCCCTGAACTAATGCAACAGCACTGCGAAGACCACCTGCTACACCATTAACAGCAGATATCCTTGCATCCCTTACCGCTGTAGTATAACGGGAATAGGCAAAGGCTGCCAAGATACCAAGGACAACAATTACTACAATTAATTCAATTAATGTAAAGCCTTTTTCATTTTTTACCATTTTCAAACCTCCTTCACTTTTAAGATATTGCAATGTTTATGCCAAAGTAAACTTTTATTAGGCGAACACAAGGTTCGCCCCTACAATTAGATGATTTTCAATATTTTCAATATGTTCAATATGCTATTAAGTATATCAGGCATTTTTTATATGTCAAGGGATGTAGGGGCAGGTTTAAAACCTGCCCCTATTTTGTGTATATCTTTACCCAAAATGTAACCATTCTTACCCATTCCCCCTCACCCTGACCCTCTCCCCAAAGGGGAGAGGGGAATATTTTTGTCCCTCTCCGCAAGGGGAGAGGGAATCATTTTTATTTCCCCTCCCGTGATGGGAGGGGATAAAGGGGAGGGTGACTAAAATGTCCGCAAGGTAAACCTTATCCCAGCAGCCCATACTTTTTCATCTTATTATGAAGGCTCTTTCTGCTGATTTTAAGCCTCTTGGCAGTCTCCTCTCTTTTCCACTTTTCCTTATTTAGCGCCTCAAGTATCATCTCTTTTTCGAGCTCCTCCCTCCCCTTTTCAGCCCTCTTTAACATTGGCAGTTCCTCAGCCTCCTCAAATAATCCCCCCTCACCCCCCTTTAGCAAAGGGGGGCAGAGGGAGATTATCTCCGCGCCTATCTCATCTTTTGCAAGGACAACGCACCTTTGTATCAGATTTTCAAGTTCCCTGATATTGCCGGGCCAGTCATATTTTAGGAGGATATCATTGGCTTCGGGCATTATTCCCTTAATATTTTTATTAAAACATTTGTTATATTTTTTAATAAAATGCTCTGCCAATAAGGGGATATCGCCCTGCCTTTCCCTTAATGGCGGAAGATGAATCGGCATAACATTTAAGCGGTAGTATAATTCCTCTCTGAACCTGCCTTCAGATATAGATTTCATCAAGTCCATGTTTGTTGCAGCAATAAGCCTTACATCAACCTTTATCGGCTTTATGCCCCCTATTCTTTCAAACTCCCTCTCTTGAATAACACGGAGGATTTTTGTCTGCGTAGAGAGGGTCATGTCTCCTATCTCATCAAGGAACACGGTGCCGTTGTTTGCGAGCTCAAACTTTCCGGGCTTTTGCTGATGTGCGCCTGTAAATGCGCCTTTTTCATGGCCGAATAGCTCTTCCTCCAATAGCGTTTCAGGTATTGCTGCACAGTTCACCTTTACAAAGGGCTTATCCTTTCTGTTGCTCATATAATGTATCGTCTGGGCAATAAGCTCTTTTCCTGTTCCGCTTTCGCCTGTGATTAATACTGTAATATCTGTATCAGCAATCTTTTTGACAAGGTCATACACCTTCTGCATAGGCGGACTGTCTCCGATTATGTTGCCAAGACCGAATCTTTCAGTAAGAGATTCTTTGAGGCATTTAATCTCTTTTTGAAGCCCGATCTTTTCAACTGCCCTTTTTATTACAATCCTCATCTCATTTACATCAAATGGCTTTGTAAAATAGTCGTATGCCCCTTTCTCTATCGCCTCTATTGCAATATTGCGTGTTCCATGGGCTGTTATTATAATTACAACTGTCTCTGGAGACACCTTCTTTAATTCTGAAAGAAGCTCCATGCCGCTGAGCTTTGGCATTTTAAGATCAAGGATTGCAATGTCAAAGCTGCTGCCTTTAATCTTGCTGAGTGCATCCCCGCCGTCTACAGCAGTTTCAAAAAGATAGCCCTCTTTCTTTATCATCTCTGATAAGAAAAAACGCATGGACTCCTCATCGTCGGCTATTAAGATTTTAATTACTGAATTCATCCTACACCTTATTTTTTGTAGGCACGGTTTAAACCGCGCCTACAGTCTTAAAATCCCCCTTAATCCCCCTTTTTCAAAGGGGGAAACTTTCCCCTCTATTAAGAGGGGATAAAGGGGTGTGTTCCCCTCTTTCTTAAAGAGGGGTTAGGGGAGATTACATAATGAGATGTCCAACCTATAATCCCCCTGTATCCCCCTTTAGTAAAGGGGGAAAGAAGCATACCCCTCCCCTTAACCCTCTCTCCCGCTCATCTTTACCCCTTCTCCCCTATGGGGAGAAGGTCGGGTTGAGGGGCAACCGGCAGATTAATATAAAAATGGGTCCCTTTCTCATCACTCACAACAGATATTGTCCCCTTGTTTAAAGCAATAATCTGATGGGTTATTGCAAGGCCGAGGCCTGTGCCCTTTTCCTTTGTGGTATAAAATGGGTCAAAGATATGTTCAATCACATCTGGTTTAATATAGGAATTGCTGTTGCTCAAATCAATAAAGATAGAATTATCCTGCATTTTAGTCTTAACCCATATCTTTCCTTTTTTGTCTATTGCCTGAACAGCGTTAATAAGTATATTTAAAAATGCCTGATAGAGCCTCTCCCCTTCAACTATAATCTTTGGAATTGATTCATCATATTCCTCCAATATCTGTATATCCTTTTCTCCAATATAATATTTTGAAAGCCCTACTGTATTATGAAGGATTTCATTGATACTGCATAATCTCATGCTGACCTTATCAGGATGCGCAAGGTTTAAGAGATTTTCAACAACAACATTTAATCTTTCTACTTCACTGATAATAGTATCTATGTATTTTGCCCTTTCACTGCCTTTTAATTCCTCTGACAAAAGCTGGGCAAGGCCCTTGATTGAGCCGAGGGGATTCCTGATCTCATGAGCAACACCTACTGCAATTCCGCCGAGGCTTGCCAGCCTGTCCGCCCTCTGCAGTTGCCTGTGGATATCCTTTATCCTCGTTAGGTCTTTAAAATTTACAACAATGCCTGTTACCGCGCCTTCCCTGCCTTTAAGAAGGGATGTAGTAGCGCCTAAGGAAACATGCCTGTTGTCCTTTGTTACTATATTTATCTCCTCAGAGGAATAGACCCTCTTGTCCCTTAATGAATCATAGACAATCTTTTGGAAGTCGCTTAATCCGCCCTTATGTAATCCCCCTGTTTCCCCCTTTAGTAAAGGGGGATTATTTTTAACGATGTCCTCTATCGTCCTTCCTATAAGTTCTTCTGATTTGCACCCGAGTATCATCTCAGCAGAAGGATTTATGGTTGTTACAACACCGATGCTGTTGACAGTAATAATCCCGCCTGACATACTCTCTAAGATGTCAACATACTTATTAAGGGATGTAACCATCAGGCTGAAATCCCTTCCGAGAATACTGTCCTGAAGGGTTTCGCTGGCAGATGACGGCTGATGGCTGACGGCTAAGGACCTTAATATCCTCTTTATTGGCAGGAGGATGGAATAGGCAAGGATAAGGCCGGTAATTATTGCTGTTAGTGTGCTGACCAATAAAACAATATTTACATTGCCTCTTGCAGATGTTATATCAGATATAGGAATGATATTTTTATTTAGACTGGTAAAAATCATATCCTGCACAATATAGGCAGAGCCAAAGGCAAAGAGGGCAAGGAAGGCGGGAATAAAGATTATCAGGCTAAGCTCTATTCTCTTTCTTGATAAATAGAGTATTGTGCTTTTAATAGCTCCGAGATTCAATGTCCTCACCACTTTTCATATCCCGGGGTGGCAGATGCAACCCTTCCTGTATTTGGGTCGTACTTAAATCTATTATTAAATGGGTCTAATGGATAACCATCTTCATCAAGGCTGCGGGTCTTCAGGTATTCTTCTTTAAATATCGTGCCCTCTTTATATGGCGCCATATATTTTTTTGTTATTAATTCGCGAAGGTCTTTTGGATATTCGCTGTTATGCAATTTATATAAGTCCAGCGACATCCTGATATTGTTCAATTCTGCTTTAAGCTGCGTCTCCTGTGCCTCTTTGGCTAACCGATAGTATCTTGGGATAAATACGCCTATAAATACAGAAATAATCAGAACAACAATTACTGTATCTATAACGCCAAGACCCCCCTCACCCTTCCCCTCTCCCCACTGAGGAGAGGGAATCTTACTTGTCCCCTCTCCCCTTAGGGGAGAGGGATAGGGTGAGGGGTTATTTATATTAACAAAAATCATATATTATTTTTTAATCAACGAAATCATATCCCACATAGGGAGGAATATACCCAAAGCTCAAAAGAGGACCATACCGCCAATAATAACTATAAGTATCGGCTCAATCATGGTTGAGAGATTTTTGATTGCATATTCCACTTCTGTATCATAATAATCAGAAATCTTCACCAGCATCTCATCCATCCTTCCTGTCTCCTCGCCTACTGCGATCATGCGGGTGACTATTGGCGGAAACACCTTACTTACCTGCATGGGATGAACAAGTCCCTTGCCAGAGCGTGCGCTGTCGCTTACATTATTAATAATCCTTGATATTATTTTATTGCCTATTGTTGAAGAAAGTATATCAAGTATCTGCAAGATTGGAAGGCCGCTTCTGTCAAGCGATGCAAAGAGCCTCGTAAACCTTGACATTGCTACCTTTAAAAAAATGGGACCAAATATTGGCAGCCTTAATTTTATATTGTCCCATCTCAGCCTTCCATCCTCTGTATTTATATACCAGCGGACCCCAAATATCAGGCTGGCAAT
Organism: Nitrospirota bacterium; assembly: GCA_016214425.1. Lineage (GTDB taxonomy): Bacteria > Nitrospirota > CAKKRA01 > 9FT-COMBO-42-15 > 9FT-COMBO-42-15 > 9FT-COMBO-42-15. The sequence continues at coordinate 230 of JACRON010000194.1, read as the reverse complement.
ACCTGCTATTATCAAATACCAGTAGGCTTTGGTAAATTTGTTAAGCCATATCAAGATTCGGGTTGGCATGGGGAGTGTCCCTTTAAAATTGGCATAGATTTCTACAAATCGCGGCACAACAAAGGTCAAAAGCACAACAAAGGCAATAACTGTTGCTGCAATAACAATTATGGGGTATCTTGTCGCTGCCTTTACCCTTGCACGGGTTTCAGCCTCATGCTCTGCTAAAG
>JACRON010000126.1 GCA_016214425.1 Nitrospirota bacterium | reverse complement strand
GGGAGATTCGCTGAGCCAGGCCTTAATGTCATTGCACCAGGAAGCGGTGTAATCAATATCCCGCCTGTCTCTGTCTGCCACCATGTGTCAACAATGGGCAGCTTGCCTTTGCCAACAACCCTGTGATACCACATCCATGCCTCTGGATTAATCGGCTCACCTACTGTGCCAAGAAGCCTTAATGAACTTAATTCATGTTTCTTTACCCAGTCCTCGCCTTCGCGCATTAGCGCCCTTATTGCTGTTGGCGCTGTATAGAAGATGTTTACCTTATGCTTTTCAACAATCTCCCAGAATCTGTCAGGCTTTGGATATGTTGGTACGCCTTCAAACATCAAGGATGTTGCACCAACGCATAAAGGGCCGTATACAATATAGCTGTGGCCTGTTACCCATCCTATATCTGCAGTGCAAAAATGTATATCCTCTTCCTTATAGTCAAATATCCACTTGAATGTCAGAGCAGTAAATAAAAGATATCCTGCTGTTGTATGCAAAACGCCCTTTGGCTTTCCTGTGCTTCCGCTTGTATAAAGGATGAATAACGGGTCTTCAGAATCCATTATCTCTGGTTCGCAGTAGCTTTCAATATCAGCAGCCTTCATCTCCTCATGCCACCACAGGTCTCTGTTAGTTGCCATATTAACAGGGTTGCCTGTCCTTTTAACTACAATGACCTTTTCAATTGTAGTGCTGTTTTTAATAGCCTCGTCGCTGTTTGCCTTAAGAGGGATATGTTTATTGCATCTTAAACCCTCATCAGATGTAATCAACAGCTTTGCTTCGCTGTCCTGAATCCTGTTCCTTAGAGATGTTGAACTGAATCCGCCAAAGACAACACTGTGTATTGCGCCAATCCTTGCGCAGGCAAGCATTGAAATAGGAAGCTCAGGAATCATTGGAAGATATATTGTTACCCTGTCTCCCTTTCTTACGCCATGCTTTTTTAATACATTGGCGAATCTGTTTACCTCATAATAGAGCTGCTGATAGGTATAGCTTTTATAGCTTCCATCATCGCCTTCCCAGATGATTGCTGCCTTGTTTCGCTTATAAGAATTTAGGTGCCTGTCAATGCAGTTATATGAAACATTCAGTTTTCCATTGATAAACCATTTTACAGATGGCTTGGTAAAGTCCCATTCAGATACCTTTGTCCACTTTTTATCCCAGTGGAGGAATTCCTTTGCCATCTTTGCCCAGAAGGTGTCAGGGTTTTTAATGGATTTTTTGTAGAGTTCTTTATACTGCTTCAGGCTTTTTATGTATGCCATTTTACTGAATGCCTTTGGCGGCGGGAATTTTCTCTCCTCTTCCATTAATACATCAATGGTCTTATCAGCCATTTTTATTCCTCCCTTATCCTGCACAACATTTTTCGCCGAGGCTGGAAAGCCACGGCTATACTTTTAGTCCTAATCTCAGGTGTGTTTTTGTAAAAATACCTTAGCAAAATGTCTGAAATCTGTCAAGAAAATTGCCTCTATAAAAAAATCTTGACAATGTAAAGGATATATTTTATAATGTTTCCGTTATCGTAATACGATATCGGGAGTAGATATAATGCTCAGGGACTTCTTTTTGGGGTTTATAAAGATACATATCCTGCACCATGCAAGCGAGGAGGATATCTGCGGTGTGGAGATAATTGACGAGCTGAAAAGGCACGGCTATAAGCTAAGCCCTGGCACCCTCTATCCAACGCTCCATTCACTGGAAAAGAGCGGTTATTTAAAGAGCCGCGGCATTGTTGAAAACGGCAGGATTAGGAAATATTACAGGATAACCTCAAAAGGCAAAAGGGCATTGGAGAAGTCTAAAGATAAGATGAAGGAATTAGTAAAGGAAGTAGTGGAATAGTAGCAATACGCTATTACAGCTTTAATTAAGTTAATCAGGAGGTATTTTGTAATGGAGGGAAAGATAGTTGGAAAGACCATGCATGCAGAGATTGATATTGACAGCCTTGCAACAATGCAGCCATGCATGTCACGGGTAATGAGGCAGTACACAGAGCGCTACGGCATAATGTATCATGCCTGCAAGGCAAAAAACTGGGATTTAGGTCTTTATCAATTAAAAGAAATCAGGGAGATTACAGAGGTCGGCAAAAAGACAAGGCCAAAGTGGAAGCAGGAGCTTGAGGACTTTGACAGGAAGTTCCTTGTGCCGATAGAAGATGCCATGAAGAACAAGGACTGGGAAGCATTTGAAAAGGCATTTGACAGAAGTACAAAGGCTTGCAATGCAATACATAAAAAGATAGGCTATCCTTATCTTAAATATAAATTACCGGAAAATCCGCCAGACTGGCTGGATATTACACCAGAGGAATAAAGGAGAAATTAATTATGTCACCTATTATTATATATATTGGCGCATTTGCTGCTGCTGTCCTGACACTTATGACAGGTTTTGGCGTAGGCACAGTGCTGACGCCTATTTTTACATTTTTCTTTGAGGTTCAGATTGCCATATTAATGGTTGCTGTAATACACTTTTCAAATAATCTGTTTAAGCTGTATCTTTTCAGAAAACATATAGACAAGGCAATAATTATGAAATTTGGCATCCTGAGCATCATCGGCGCCTTTGTTGGCGCCTTTCTTCAGGTCTATATGCAGTCTCATGCCTTGAAGGTATTTTTAGGGATAGCCCTGATAATCTTAGCTGGCAGGGAGTTTATACCATCTAAAAAGGAGTTTCAATTACCAAAATCTATTGATGCAATTGGCGGCTTTGCCTCTGGCCTTCTTGGAGGCCTTGTCGGCAATCAGGGTGCAGTCAGGAGCGCCTATCTCCTTAATTACAATATATCTAAGGACGCCTTTATTGCCAGCGGAACATTAATCGCCTGTTTTGTAGATGCAACACGCATCCCGCTGTATATTTACAATTACGGCGATAAACTGAGCTCACACTGGTTATTCATTGGCGGCGTTGTCGCAACTGCTTATATCGGCACTTTGATTGGCAAAAGGGTTGTAACATACCTTCCTTTAAAGGCATTTAAAAAGATTGTTGCAGGAGTGATTATTTTGATGGGGATTGTGCTGATAGTCAGTTAACGAGTCTGTAGAAAAAGTCCAAAATCAAACACCGTCTCTAAAAAGTCAGATTCATGTCGGCCTAACAACAACCTCTTTGTAGTAGGTGGCGGGGTTTGCAAGCTCCACACCTTCAACAAAGTTAGCCTTTGCCATACCAAAAAGAGGGACATTGAGCGGATGGGGAGGGCTGGAGAGTTATGCAATGTAAGTAACAACGTTATATAGTATTCAGAGGGTCCCCATATACCCCGTGCATTTCACAAATTTTATATTTACTTATACCTAACCATGAGCTAACCAGCAGCCAGTTTTTTGGCAGTCCGTGTTGTGCGCCTGGTCATGCGAGAGCTTGGAATTAGCTTGATTTGCAGACGACAGCCGACTGCCTGAGCATACTTTTTGAGAGTAGTCAGAGACGGCGCATGCTTTCCTGCTGCTTCAAGACGTGAAACTGCGCTTTTTGTAGTTCCCATCAAATTAGCAACCGCTTCCTGAGTGAGGCCAAACCTGCTGCGTGCGGCAAGCATCTCGCGGATAAGGAAATATTCTTCCTCCAAATCTTCGTATGTCTTTTTGAAAGACTTCCGTTTCAAGGCCTTTTTGAGAAAAGCCTTATGGTCATGGGAAACAGGTTTATATTTTAAATCAGACATTCTGCACCTCCTTCATTCTTTTCATGGCAATGCGCAATTCCTTTTTAAAAAGTTAGCATTTATGCTAACTTATGTCAAGGGGATTTTTTAATTTTAATTGGTATTTTTCTTTTGTAAAAGTATAAGGTTGAAAAAGTAATAGAAGGAAAGAGAGCAAATATCAATAGGCAAGTCTGACCCTATTATCTTCTATTAAATGGGTGAACTTCTAATTCTCTGTTTATTGCTGACTGAATGAAGTAGAGGCAAAGTTCTTTTTTTTAGTTTTAACTATTCAAAGCTGTGAACAAAGAAAATTTGACCCCATTTTTTCGACCCCATTTTTTCCATTGCCATTTTTCCATTGTAATACTTATTGTTATACCTGTTCTCTGGATTCGCGTATTGCCTCTAATATTTCTTTTCGGGTAATCTTTTTGCCCAAGCCTGGCACATCAAAAGGAGAACGGCGAGAAGGTGTTTTCGGCGCAATAGAAAACATATCGCCTCTACGGCGACGAATAACAACTTCATCTTTCTTGGACTCTTCAAGAATGTCTGACAGTTTTTCGCGGGCCTGTGAATATGTATAAATTTTCATAATTTATTCCACCACCTTTATTCCAAGATTTTCTGCAATACCACACATACGTTCATCAAGGCTGATGAGAGGCAATTTGTTTTCTATGCAGCACTGCAGATAGTACGCATCATAAGCATATATATTAAACCGCAGAGCAGTTTTCATCGCATCATGAATCTTTACCGAAACTAACCTGACTGCTATCCGCTGCGATAGGTCAAACGCCCTAAGGATTTCCCGGTCATTGAGACGTCCTTTTCTTTTCACAGCGATCAATGCATTGCCAATCTCATAGGGCAGAATTTCTGGTGAAGCAACGCTTTTTCCTGTGGTTTTATGAATAACCCAATCACGGTCGCTCTCATTGAGAACAACAGCAAGAAATGCGCTTGCATCTGCTACAATTTCCATGGTTTAATTGTACAACTTAGATATTGAGTTGTCAATATGTATTATTGAAGACTAACGAGTCTGTAGAAAACCCAAATCTTTTAAATAAAAACCTGTTAGCGATTGCAGGGTGATAAACGCATTATAGAAAACTACTCCGGCATTTCCCAGATGCGGATGGTTTTGTCCCGCGACCCTGATGTAGATAGTCAAGCAAATATCAATAAGCAAGTCCGACCCTATTATCCTATTATCTTCCCTTAAGCAATTTCTACATGCAGTCTTTTACCAAAAATCTTAGCAACCTTTTCTAAGGTCATTATAGTCGCATTGAATTTATTAGGATTCTCAAGCCTCTGATATGCCTGATAGGAAATATCCAGTTTGCTTGCTGCTGCTATCTGGCTTATTTTCTGTTCTTCCCTAATCTTTCTTAGCATTATAGGGATTGCAACATCAGGGTCAGGCTCTATTTGATAAATGTTTTTCCCCTTTAATAAAGAAGGCTCTGGTATCTTAAAGCCTCTATCAAAAATTGATGCCAGATAACCTGACAACGCCTCTCTTGCATTTTGAAGGGCTTCATCTAAAGCCTCTCCTTCTGTAAGACATCCCTCTAAATCAGGAAACTCAACCAAATAACTTTTATCTTCCTTCTGGTAAGTAATCCTTGCAGGATAAAATATCCTTTCCATTTTTCCTTCCACCTCTCCTTATTTAATTCCAGCTTGTTTTAAGATGTTATTTGCCAATCCTTTACCTAAGTCTTTGCTTCCATGATACGGTACGGATACGGTATTTTTATCTTTAATCATGATGTAATGGCTGCCTCTGATTCTATCTACAACCCAACCATGCTCTTTAAGAAGCCTTATAAGCTCCTTTGATTTCATCAGTCCCCTTTTTTTGCCTTGCGTTAACGCAAAGATTATCCTTTGAATATAATATACAACATATATGTTGTATTGTCAAGTAAAAAAATAAGGATGTCTTTTACCCCTATTATTTCCTCTTATAAAGCTAACGTGTTTGTAGAAAACCCACAATCTTTGAAAAAAATATGTCAAAAAGTCCTTTATTTTCATTAGTCCATTTTTTTTAAAATAGACTTTTTCTACAGCCTCAACGCCTTCACAAAGTCAAGAACACGAAGCTGAAGATCATAAGGGAGTTTTTCAACCTGGGCAATAAGATTATCTTTTATAGATGTGGCTGTCATAAAATTACCTCCATTATTTGACTTAATTATATCATGTTATCTAAAGAAAATACAAAGAAAAATTAAGGAAAGAGAAGGCAAAGAGACAAGGAGCGAGGCATAGTAAAGGATGTTTGATAACTCAGAAAGACAAAGACGAGAAAAAAATCTTTTTTCTCGTCTTGGGGATAGTTTTTTCCGCTTGACAGGTGCCCATTAAATGGGTGAACTTCTTATTCTCAGTTTATTGCTGACTGAGTGAAGTAGAGGCAAAGTTCTTTTTTTAGTTTTAACTATTCAAAGCTGTGAACAAAGAAGATTTGACCCCCTTATTGTTCCTTTCCCTTTTCTTTTCTTTTCTGTTACCTGTTGAAGCACAGCCTTTTCTATGGCATTACCAATCTGATTAGGATTAATTTTTCGCCCGCCAATCTCGAAGGATATTTCAACCATGATTCTCTCCTCTATTTTATGATTTATATTGCATAAATAATTCTCGTGCCTTTTGTGTTTCTTCTATTGCTTTATTAAAGTTTTTATGTTCCTTGTTCTCTCTCTCAAATCTAATAAGTCCTAATTCTATCTGTGCTAAGCGAAGTGACATCATTGCAGCTCCGATAGCCTGCACAATCTTTATCTGCTTGCTGTTTTTTTCAACATCTTTAGATATTTTTTTAGCATCTTCAACTTTTATATATCTGCGATATTTCAGTAAAACAATATCTAACTTTTTGAATGCATCATCTATATCAAGTTTAGTTTTTATTGATGAATCATAGTTAGTTAGCAGCGCTTCTATTGCATCTAATGCATTAATAGCTTCTTCTGTTGTCTCAATAAATTCTTTTTTGGGGAAAAGTTCTTTGTTGAATGAGCATGAAACGATTGCTATAAGGACAATATAAATAACATTCTTGATTATTTGTCTACCCATAAAGTGATATCCTTTCTCATTTCGCACATTAGGGACTGTTTTCGTTTTCTTTAACATCTTATGCGGCGCGTTAGCGACGCCGTCCCGTGGAAGCGGTGGTTAGCTGACGATTGTGGACTTGAGAAGTGCAACTGCCACATCTTTCGCAACCTCTTTCACTAAATCGAACGTCATGGACAAACCACCTTTAACGAAAGATGTTTTGGTTTTATTCCAGACAGTATCGCTTCGAATAGCGTCTAAGAATTCGTGACCCTGCCAAGTTAATCGTTGTGCCAGAAAGTTCTGGGCATGATGCCCAAGTGTTTTTGACATTTGGCCATGTATGAGTCCGGCTTCTATCAGCAGCTCGACATGATATGAATATTCATATGCCTTCTCCGATGGAAAGTCGCCTAATTGTAGGGGGCCAGCATCGGGAGCAAGCCCCTCGAACTTAATTAGGATTTCCCGGATAGTATCCCAGTCTCGCTTCATGTGATTCTCGGCAGCTAACGACAAAGCTCACGGGGAGGCGTAAGCATCACGCCGATCCCGTGAAGCACTTCGTTAGAAATATTTATTTTGACGTAAGACAATCAGGCAGTATCAATTGAAATTCCAATTGATTGCCACTCAACTTAATCATTTTGAGTAGAACCCTGTCTTTTTGATCACATTTGGTGTTCATGCTCATAAATTTCAGTGAATAGGGTGCAGTATCATCAAAATACATATTGATTTTTTCTCTGGTTTCTTTGAGCCGGAGCCCCGGCCCCTTCTCGATGGCCATAATTTCAAATGTCTTTTCTCCAGTTCGGCCAATAAATTTGTATTGATTGAAATAATAAATGTCTCTTGAAAATTCTTTATGTTCGCCTAAAAATGTAAATATTGTGTCATTTGGGTTTGCGATGCCTGATTTAGAGAAAAAACCGCTCATACTTATTGTATATTCCTTCTTGGTAGGAGCATCAAAGCTGATTTTTTCAAATTCGGAACTAACAGCTATCAAGGGAAGCAACCATGTAAAGACAGCAATCAGAACAAAGGATGTTTTTTTCATTGCAGTGTCTCCTTCAAAAAATGATTACTATCATAGCTAACGCATCACAGGTTTTATGTGCTGTCAATAAAGAATTTGCTTGAGGTATCTGATAAATTTTAGGAACTCCATGAGATTGCTTCGTCGCTTTGCTCCCTGCAATGACACCGAATGTTCTGAATAGAACTTAGAACCGATTTTATCAGAAGCATAATGGATGTCAAGGAAAAACTCCTGTTGAATTTTTATGTTTTTTTTGCTACTGTTAGGCACGGTTTAAACCGTGCCTACAAAAGATTATAAGACCCTAAAACAAGTTCATGGTGACATTGAAAGACGGAGAAAATAGTTTGACGAGGCAGTATAAGATTGCTATACTAATTGAAAACTTTGACAAAAAGGGCGGGAGCGAGAGAAGAACCTATGAATTGGTCAAAAGACTGAAAAATAATGGGCATGATATAACTGTCTTTGCGAATTCATGGTCAAACACCTCAACCTTTGAGGGGGAAGGAATAAATTTTGTAAAGGTCCCAATGACCCGCTGGCCTTTTAGGTTCATGGCTCCATTAACCTATGCTTATTTTGCAAATAAGGCAGTAAAAAAAGAGGACTTTGACATTATTCATAGTCAGACAAGGACATATTATCAGGATGTGGCAACATTAGGGGGAGGGTGCCACAGGGCATGGATTGATGAGGGGAGCAGGCTTAAACTGCTTGACCCTTTTCACAGGGCAGTCCTTTCAATTGAAAAAAGACAGTTTCAGGATGGCAATTATAAAAGGATTATCGTTAATTCAAAATTGAGCAAGAATGGGATACTAAAATTTTATCCTGTGCCAGAGGATAGAATAAAGGTCATACATAATGGTGTTGATACAGAGAGATTCAATCCTCTAAATAAAGAAAAATACAGGACAGAGATACGCAAACTACATAACATCTCTGATGATGATTTTGTGATATTATATGTTGGAAGCGGTTTTAAGAGAAAAGGGGTCAGTTATTTAATAGAGGCAGCAGCAAGCATTGGCAATGATTTTATTAACAAGAACAGAATAAAGCTATTGATTGTTGGCAAGGACAGACTCTGGCCGTATAAGAGATTGGCAGCCAAGACAGGTATTGATAAAAATATAATTTTTGTTGATTATGCAAGTGAAACAGAGAAATATTACGCTGCCTCTGATATCTTTGCGCTTCCGACCTTTTTTGACCCCTTTGCAAATGTTACGCTTGAGGCAATGGCATCAGGCCTTCCTGTTATCACAACAAAAAAGAATGGCGCTTCTGAAATTATAGAAGATGGGAAAGAAGGTTTTATAATCAATACGCCATTAGAAATTGATGCGCTTACAGAAAAGATAAGAGTCTTGTTAAATTCTGAGACGCGCAGAGATATGGCTGATAGGGCAAGGGAAAAGTCAAAATGGTTTACATGGGATAGAATGACTGAAGAAACATTAAAGGTTTATGATGAGATCAGGGCTTTTGGATAAAAATTCA
>JACRON010000201.1 GCA_016214425.1 Nitrospirota bacterium | reverse complement strand
GCTTCGTGCATATTTTTTTTTAAACCCCTCACCCTGTCCCTCTCCCCAAAGGGGAGAGGGGAATATATTTTTACTCCTTAAACAGGTTTTTATAGAAGATCCTTCCCCTCTCTTCAAAGCCATGAATATATTTTTTATTGTCCTCAACTATTTTTTTGGGGTCAATAATTCCTTTTAAGGGTTTTAATTCCTCCTCACCATGTTTCAGCCAGTTCTTTATAATATCCTCTGTCACCTCAAGATGAAACTGCAAAGCATACGCCCTCTTGCCGTACCTGAATGCCTGATTTGCAAATAGCTCTGAGTTCGCAAGCCTTACAGCGCCGCTTGGTATTTCAAATGCATCTCCATGCCACTGAAAGACCCTAACCTTTTCTCCCAGCAGCCCAAGGGCTTTATCTTCCAGGCCGTCTTCTGTAAGGCTTATATCATACCAGCCTATCTCCTTTGTCTTTCCTTTAGTAACATTTGCGCCGAGCGCCTTTGCCATCATCTGAGCGCCAAGGCATATTCCCAATACAAGATAGTTTTTTTCAATTGCCTTCTTTATTATTTTTTCTTCTTCAATCAGATATGGAAATTCATCTGTCTCATACACATTCATTGGCCCGCCCATTACAATAAGGGCATTGTAATCAGAAGCATCAGGGATTTTGTATCCCTTCTTTGCCAAGTCAACAATAGTGTATGGGATTTTATTTTCTTTAAGATAGTTCTCAATTGTCCCTGGCCCTTCATGGCTTGCATTTTGTAATATCAGCGCCTTCATAATGTTTCCTCCTTATTTAATTATTGTCATTATCTCCTCAATCCCCTTTCTTGGTCTTTCAGCAGGCGACTCGTCAGGTATGCCAATGGGGATTAATGCCACAGGATATTTTGACGGATTTATATTCAGTATCTTTATTATCTCATGCACAGCAATTATCGGCCCTGTCATCCAGCATGTGCCATAGCCCAGTGCATGGGCAGCAAGAATCAAATTTTGTATTGCAGCAGATACGCCTTGCAGCCCCGGCAATGGTCTTCTCAGCAGTATTTCTTCCTGATTAAAGCTCTGCTCCTTTAATATGATTTCTGTATCAGATATGTATGGCTCTGTAAGCACAACAATGGTAACAGGCGCATTCTCAAAGAGTGTGTAGTAGCTCTTTTTATAACCTTCTAATTTCTTCTTTGTCTTTTCGTCTTTGCTCCATCCTATAAGCTGGTCTGTTGCCTTTCTTACAGCCTCTGCCAACTGTTTCATAAGAGGTTTATTTTTAACTATTATAAAGTGCCACGGCTGGGAATTGCCAGGGCTTGGCGCCTTTCTTGCCACATCAATTATGGCTACGATGTCGCTGTCTTTAACAGGCGCATCCTTAAACTTCCTTATGCTTCTTCTCCCCTTTATGGCATCAAAAAGTTCCATACCAGTTCCCTCTCATTTTTATGGCAAATTATATTCTTAAAGGAAAAGATTTGCAAGGGGGTTTTAGAATTAATATGGATATGATATTATTAAGCAAGATGGTTAATATCGTTACAACAAAAGGCCTGACAAAATATTATGGCGATTTAAAGGCAGTGGACAATATTGACTTTGAGATTGCAAAAGGGGAGTGTTTTGGATTCCTCGGCCCGAATGGCGCTGGAAAGACAACAGTAATGGGCATTATCTACTGCTTCATGCCGCCCTCTGCCGGAGAGGTAAAGGTCTTTGGCATGGATGTAAATAAAAACCCCGGCGAGATAAAGGCACGGATAGGCGTAATGCCGCAGGAGGACAACCTTGACCCTGATTTTTCAGTACTTGAAAACCTGATTGTCTATGCAAGATATTTTGATATCCCTAAGAAAGACTCTTCAAAGACTGCATGGGAGCTTCTTGATTTTGTGGAGCTGAGGCAAAAGGCAGATGTAAATATAAAAGAGCTCTCCGGCGGGATGAAGCGCAGGCTCCTGCTTGCGAGGGCGCTGGTGAATAATCCTGAGCTTCTGATACTTGATGAGCCTACAACTGGCCTTGACCCTCACAGCAGGCTTTCTGTGTGGGAAAAACTAAGGCAATTAAAATTAAAAGGCACAACACTTATACTCACAACACACTATATGGAAGAGGCAGAAAGGCTCTGCGACAGGGTGGCGATTATGGACTCAGGCAGAATTGTTGCCATTGATTCGCCAAATAATCTAATGAAGATGCACGGCGGAAATCTTGAGAAGGTCTATTTAAAACTTACAGGGAGGCGGCTTGAGGCTTAAAAAAGCCTTCAGGGTCTGGCAGAGGCACCTGAAGGTTTATACAAAACTTTATAAGTCAAGCATAGCGCTCAATTTTATTGAGCCCATTCTTTATCTTGCAGCGCTCGGTCTTGGGCTCGGCGGGTTTGTGGGAGATATCAACGGCATTCCATATATCAAGTTTATTGCACCTGGAATAATCGCATCCTCTGCCATGTTTGCTGCCACATACGAGTGCACTTACGGCACTTATGTTAGGATGACCTTTCAGAAGACCTTTGATGCAATACTTGCAACGCCAGTTAATATCAATGACCTTATTGCAGGCGAACTGATGTGGGGCGCTACAAAGAGCCTGCTCTATGGCACAATAATCCTGATAGTTGTCTCTCTGTTCGGGCTTATAGATTCTTCTATAATTATACTTGCAATCCCCATCCTATTTGCAGCAGGGCTGATCTTTGCAGAGATATCACTTATATTTGTTGCCATTGTTCCGGGCATTGATTCCTTTAATTATTTTTATACACTTTTTATGACGCCCATGTTTTTATTTTCAGGGATATTCTTTCCACTTGATGCACTTCCGCCTGCCCTCTCAGGGATTGCCTTTTTTACGCCGCTCTATCACCTTGTGAATATCTGCCGGGCATTCTCTTATGGCCAGCCGTCTGTAGCATTATTAGACATTCTCTATCTCTTTGCAGTTGTAATAATCCTATCACCGCTTCCATTCAGGCTGATGAGGAGGAGGGTAATAAAATAGAAGGTAGGAGGTTTATTATCTCATTTTGACTTATTTTCAGTTCTTCTATAGAAACTCTATCTGATTCTTCATTTCCTCTGCTGATAAGATGTCAACGTAAAGCGCTAATCTCCTGATACACTCACCAACATTTAATCTATTCATCTCAATAAAGATTACTCCCCAATGCTCTTTGCCTTCTGTTGTTAATTTTTTTGAAATCTCAATAAAATGATGGTCGTGAGTAAAGATAACTGCCTGCATTTCAATGGCGTATTTAAAATGTTCCATATCGGCAGCTCCATTCAACCCCTTTTCTATTGCCGAGAATGCTTTAATACCTCGCTTTCTTAATCCTTCAGCAATCCGAATATCCACATTCTCATCTGTGTATATCTTTAATTTTGCCAATCTTTTTCTCCAGCAGAGATGTATGCTTTTTTCTCATAACCTCAATTTCCTTAATCTCGTCCTTCCATTTTCTATCAATCTCTTCTTTGTGTGCATAGTAATAAGAAAGTGCATCATGCACCTGCGAGAGGGTAAGGTGCGGAAAGGCTGACAGAATATCATCAGGAGACATGCCCATAATTTCATATTTGATAGCTATATCAAGAACACGAATGCCTGTACCAGCAATAATAGGCTCTCCGTCTCTTATCTTCCTGTCAACTGTTATATAAGGATGCCGAATCTGTTTTACCGCTGTTTGCATATTTAATGCACCTCCTTTAAATTCTTATCATTACGACATCAAAATCCGATGGCTCTTGCAAACCGCAGGAATGATTATGTGCAAGTATAACAGAGGTTGCATTATGTTTCAATGTCATTTCTACAATATTTTGTAAAAAAGAATAATCGGGGTTCAATTCTCTGGCGGCAGGGCATTGGCAGGGACAGTTGCAGATTCTGGGGTTGCATAAACAGGCAGAACTGTCTTCTCAAGCAATGAGAGCCTCTTTGCAAAGATAAGGGAGCCTAAGATGCAAAAGGCGCCGCCAATTAATAATGTATTTGGCGCGCCTGCTACACTTGCAAGCACACCTGCTAATAAACTGCCAAATGGCGTTATGCCCATGAATGCAGTTGTATAAATGGACATCACCCTGCCGCGCTTATCATCATCCACAATGGCCTGCAGGGCTGTATTGCTTGACGCCAGATAGACCATCATGCCAAAGCCAGTTACTATCATTAAAGACATCGAAAGTGTAAGACTCTGAGAGCGTGAAAAGGCAATAAGGCCGATGCCAAAGATGCTCGCTGCGATGGCGATTATCTTCCATAGGCCATTATGC
>JACRON010000162.1 GCA_016214425.1 Nitrospirota bacterium | reverse complement strand
TTATCTTAGCGCTCAGCTCTGCCTGATTTGCTCCTTCTATTTTTCCTGTTGCTGCAACAATCTGGTTTATCTTGCCGTATTGAACTATTACTGCCTTGTTGTTATCTCTTGTCCTTAATCCAATGAATAAGAGGACAGCGCTTATTAAAATTATAATTAAAATAATGGCAAATTTATTTTTCAATTTTTATTTTCACCTCTTTTTGGAATTAACGCCGTTTTTCAATCTTCCATCCTCCAGATAAAGCACCCTGTCTGACATATCTATTATTCTGCTGTCATGTGTAACAATCACAACAGAACTTTTTTCTTTAATAGAAAGGTCTCGCAGCAATTCTATAACAGAATGCCCGGTTTTTGAATCTAAATTTCCTGTTGGCTCATCTGCTAAGATAATAGACGGCCTGTTTGCCAATGCCCTTGCAATGGACACACGTTGTTTTTGCCCACCGCTCAAGTCCATTGGCAAAAAATCCACTCTATCGCCAAGACTTACTCTTTCTAATAATTGCCTTGCTTCTTCCTTTGCCTTTCTCCCTTTTATGCCTTTCAGGTTCAATGAGACCTCAACATTTTCCAATGCAGTTAAGGCAGGAAAGAGGTTGAATGCCTGAAATATAAAGCCTATATATTTATTTCTAATTTCTGGCAGAGAGTGTTCATCCATCTCATGCGTTTTAATCCCTTTTATTATCACCTCCCCGCTTGTTGGCCTCAGGATACATCCCATTATAGAAAGCAGTGTTGTCTTGCCGCTTCCTGACGGGCCCATGACAGCGATGACCTCTCCGCTCTTTACATCAAATGATACATCATCTACCGCCATGACTTCAACAGAGGCTTCATGATAAATCTTTTTCAATCTTTTTACTTCAATATTATTTTCTTCCATCTCAAACCTTAAATACAATTGCAGGGTCTATCTTTGTTGCCTTTCTTATGGAGATGAATGATGCAAAGACGCACATCAGTATAGTAAGAAAAAATACAGTCACTATCAGATAATTCGGTATAATCATGGCAAGTCCTGTTTTTTCATATCCCTTTATCAGAAACTGTGTTATTACAAACCCCACAATATAGCCGATAACTGCATTTACAATTGCTTGCTCAAAGATTATCTTATATATAAAAAGGTTATTGGCACCAATTGCCTTGAGTGTGCCATACTCTCTTAAATGCTCTATTGTAGATGTATAAATGGTCTGGCCTACAATAACTATGCCTATGGCAAAGCCCATAAATGCAGTCATGAGAAATCCCATGCCCATGCCTGTTTCAACTGTCCAGTACCACCTTGTCCTGTTTGAAAATTGCCTGCTTGTGTAAACATCCACACCCTTTAGCCTCTCTTTTAATCTCTGGACTATATCATGGACATCTTCAGCAGGGTCTGTTTTTACAAGTATAAAGACCGTGCTATCCTGCCCAATATATGAGGCAAGGCTTTTTGCAGTATCATAGGATGTAAAAATAAATGGCGCAGTAGTGAATGATTTTATTCCCGTGGTTATACCGATAACCTTTACCTTCTGGTTCATAACCTCTCTTTCATCACCTATGTAGAACTTACCTATCTTTTTTTCTGCAGATTCATCCAAAATAATATGTTTACCGCCTTTTACATCTGATGACTTGCCCTCCTTCATGTTCCATGGACCACCCATGCCTGTATTTGGATTAAACCCTATTATCTCTATTTGTTCTGTTCCGCCTTCCATTCGTTTCATAACACCCCATGCGAGGATGAATTTTTCAGCATGGAGAACGCCCTTTGTCTCCCTTGCAAGATTTATTTTTGTCTCAGGAAATGCCTGCGCCCAGTCAAAATTCGGCGTGTTTTTTGATGTAATCCAGATATCTGCATCAGTATTATCAATAACAACAGAGGCATTATGCATAAAGCCGAGATATATCCCAACCTGCGCAAAAATCAGCACAACAGAAAAGGTGACGCCAATCACTCTGGAAACATGATGCATCGCTCTCTTATGACAAGCGATGCAATGCCATGGGTAAGGGACCAAAAGGCAAATGCAGCAACATCAAGATTTACCCTCTTTAAATACCCTGCATTAATACATTCCTTTATATTCCCCTTAAGAAATTCAAAGGAGCGCAATCCTATTTCCCACTCCTCTTTTTCCTTTATCTTTTTAGCCGGTCCTCTCATAATGAACATGAGATCATAGTATTCATGATTTTCTAATGCAAAATTAATGTAGATGCTCCCGTGTTTTTTGAGTCGTTTCCAGGGATTTTTTATGGAGAGTATGGTTTGCTGCTGTTTATAAAGCTTTTCAAAACCGATTTCATGGATAGCATATAAAATTTCATCTTTATCTTTATAGTAAAGGTAAATCGCAGCAGGGCTGTACTCAATCCTCTCTGCTATACGGCGGACGGTGACATTCTCAAAACCCTCATCAAGAAACAGCTTCATCGCTGTCCTAAGGATAAGTCCTCGCATCTTTTTCTTTTCGCGCTCTTTTCTCTCTAAAATTCCCAT
>JACRON010000125.1 GCA_016214425.1 Nitrospirota bacterium | reverse complement strand
GCAAGGATAGGCGCAAATATCGCCATAAAGACCTATAAAGAGTTTGAGAGATGCAGGGTTCTGTCGCCAGAAAGGATTATCAAAACCGGCTGGGATGGCCTTGTAAGAATATTGGATGACGGAGGATATGTAAGATACGACTTCTCTACAGCAACAAAGCTGTTAGAGATAATGAAGGATTTAGAAAAAGATTACAATGGCGACTTAAACAGACTGGAACAAGAGGCAAGGGATGAAGAAGACCTTGAAAGGCTTTTAAAAGGTCTGGGCAAAGGCATTGGTGATGTAACTGTAAATATATTTTTAAGAGAACTCCGCCTAATCTGGCCAAAGGCAAGGCCAGAGCTATCAGATTTAGTGAAGCTATCTGCAAAAAACTTAGGGCTCTTAAAGCAGAATGAGGATGCCTTAACCTTAAAGGCGCTTGAAAAGTTTTGGACAAAATATAAAATCCCTAACAATGATTTCTGCGACTTTGAGGCAGCCCTTGTCAGGCTTGGAAAGGACTACTGCAAAAAACTAAAGTGCAGGGGCTGTCCGATGGAGATTGAATGTTTGCATAAAATATAGCCACATATTTTCTTGACACTACAAAATATAAGGATTAGAATTTTTATGACAACTATTTAATAACCTTAATAACGGAGGAAAACCATGATTAAAAGAATCTTGTTTTTTGTTTTTACCCTTTTTCTCTTATCAACAACCTTGTCTTATGCAGAGGAGAGACTAAAGTTCAAGAAGGATGACATTATCTATTCAATTACTGTAAACAAGGACTTTGAGACAGTAGTAAATGAATTAAAGGATACAATGATAGACCGCAATTTCAAGATAACAAGGGAGAATGAGATAAGCAAGGTGAGCAAAGGAAGAGATAGAAAAGATAGACAAAGAGGTGTTTGAAATAATGGAGGCAGTGAAGTAATAAAAGCTTAAAACCTCTTAATATTTATTATTACGAAACAAAATCAATTTCATTTCAGGACGAGATTAAGAAAGGCAGACAGTTTTATATCGCTATTGTCTATGATTTTCCTGGGGATCATAGGCTATTCTTTCTTTTCACGCCTCTGATCGGCAGTTTCCGGGCGCGTATGCGGGTTTGTTCAAACACTATGATACTGCCATCTTCTAAATCTTTCTGAATGGCTGGAAGATTTGAAAGTAATAGTTTTACCTGTCTATCAGGACTTCGTTCTGTGGTTCTACGAAATAAGATTATAGACGGCCTATTATCTTCCCGCAATGCCAGTAAGGTTCCAAAATCTGTATCTGCTGAAACGAGTATGCGGCCTTCTTCAGCGGCTCTGGAGAAAATAATAACATCATCAGATGCCTGTAATCCGTAGTCGCGGACATGTACGGCATCGTGCCCTGCCTTGCGTAGTTCATTAGCAAGTAAGGGTGATAGGGCGTTATCTATCAAAAATTTCATACGGATGTTACCAGCGGGATTTCACGCTCCCGCACAGCCTCAGAAGCATACTGTAATGCTTCATGGATATCCTCATGTTCCAGATCAGGAAATGCCTTTAAGATTTCCTCTTCAGACATACCGTCGGCTATCATTCCAACAACAGTTGCAACTGGAATGCGAAGCCCGCGAATACATGGAACACCATCCATTTGGTTGGGATTAACTGTAATACGGGTAAACTTCATTTATCCACCTCCTATATCTGTTTTATTTTCAGTAAAGGTTTAGCTTATTATATCAGAAATTACACTCCTTTCATATAATTATGATTGTTTTGTTCTTTACACACTCCTCGCCTTCTCCAGCCGGTTCTTGACCCTCTCTGTTACTTTTCTTCCCCTCTAAAAAGAGGGGATTAAGGGGTGTGTTTCTTTTCATATTCCCTGATGAGTTCCTCTACGCTTGATATCAAAGCCTCTATATTATTCATAACATCTTCATCTAAAAATCTTAAGACAGATATTCCTAATTCATTTAATCTCTTAACTTTATCCATATCTCTTTCAAATGTCTCTTCAAAACTGTGCGTATATCCGTCTATCTCAATCGCCAACATTAACTTATTGCAGAAAAAATCTACAATGTAATTATCAATCGGTTTTTGTCTGTGAAAGTCATAACCCTTTAATTGTTTGCCCTTCAAATAATTCCAGAGCTTGATTTCAGCCTTTGTGCTGCTGTTTCTTAATTGTCGGGCTAATTCTTTAAGTTTTGGGTTGTATGTTATCTTCATATCTTTTCCCTTATCAAAAAGGGTTAGGGAGGTGTTAACACACCCCCGACCCCTCTTATTAGAGGGGAGCTATGCTTTTTGCCTTTTCAATACCTTTCCCCTCCAATATCCCTCAAGAACTCATGATCTACACTATACGGATTATGTTACTGCATCCTCTATTTCTATTACTGCGGATAAACGTTTGCAACCTCAACTATCTTCCATTTTCCTCTGATACGGGCTATAGCACAGCTAATGTCCCATCCTTTCTGAAGAAGTGCAGTGGCCTCTTTTGGCACAGCTATAGGGCCAACAGTGCTCTTGCCGCTCTCATCATAAACTTCAAGCCATAATTTTCCGGGCTCAACCTTTCCGATAGTGTAGTGATCAAAATCATGATAATCATCATCGGCTAATTCGTCCGGATTAAATATCACATTCTCCGCAGCCCTATAAAGGATATTTCCGGCCCTTTCGGCTTTTGGAATGTCTCTGGCTGCTGTTGCTCCTTCTTCTTCGCCCATTGAGGCATCTTCTTCTAAGATATATGCTTTTTCTGCAAGCCATTTTGAGAGCTTCTTGATTACAGCGCCGGCAAGACGCTTGAATTCGCCCCCAGCCATGACTTTACGAATCAGAAAGTAGCCAAGAAACTCTCCTGTGTTTTCTACAATTTTATCCGGACCAAAAAGTTGGCAGAATTCTTTATGCTCTTCACCTTCTGCGTTATAATGCTTTTCAAAAAGGGCGGATTCAGCCTTAGACAAGCTTTGATAGGCATAGCCGTTCATACAATCCTTAAACAATTGGATTACATCTCTGTAATCAGAGGCGGTTTTAGGCTTGAGCTTTATCATCTGCTCGGACAGAAATTCCTCAAGCACCTGCTCAATAGTAGGCTCGGCAATCTTAGGTAAGTTGATAATTTTTTTCATATATAGTTACCTCCACTTTTTTAGTTCTATCTCCTTCTACAAGCCCTTTGCCTTTTCAATACTTATCCCCTCTATCAAGAGGGGACAAAGGGGTGTGTTTCTTTTTCTTCACACACTCCTCGCCTTCTCAAGCCTGTTCTTGACTAATTCACACACCGCCCAATAGACTTCGTTCCGCTCGTCTTCCGCCAGGCCGAGGATATCAAAGACGATATCATCCAGTGCCTTGCGGTCAGGCAGAGGATTCGGCTTTTGCTCGCGGATGGGACGGGCAGGGTTAGCCCTTCTCAATAAGCCCTTTTATATCCATAGGTTAATTAGATTATAGTCCACCAAAATGCCTATGACAAGATTTTTAATAAAAAATTTTATTATAAATTTTTTTTGCATTTTTCTTTCCCTTTTTTACAATTGACTTTTGGGAGCGTAATCCGTAAAATAAATCACATCATGCACCATTCAGATTTTGTCCATCTTCATACACATACCGAATACAGCCTGCTTGACGGGGCGAATCAGATACATACCGAATACAGCCTGCTTGACGGGGCGAATCAGATAGATGACCTTGTTGAACTTGCGCAGAAGTATAAAATGCCAGCCTTAGCTATAACTGACCACGGCAATATGTTCGGAGCTGTAGAGTTTTATCAGAAGGCTTTAAAGGGCGGCATAAAACCAATTATTGGCTGCGAGGTTTATGTTGCGCCTGATAGCAGGCTGGAAAAGAATGCCCACGGAATAAAGAATGCTTCATATCATTTAATCCTTCTTGCAGCAGATGTAGCAGGATATAAAAACCTTTTAAAACTTATCACCTCTGCCCATCTTGAAGGCTTTTATTATCGGCCGAGGATAGACAAAGAGATTCTTGCGCAGCACAGCAAGGGTTTAATCGGCTTATCAAGCTGCTTAAAAGGCGAGGTTCCTTATAAGATAAATAAAGGAGATACAGAAGGCGCAAAAAAGGCGCTTGGAGAATACATTGATATACTCGGCAAGGAAAATTTTTATCTTGAGATAATGGATAACCGACTTGAAGAGCAGAATAAGGTAAATAAGGAACTAATAAATCTAAGCAAAGAATTTAACATCCCACTTGTTGCAACAAATGACTGCCATTATTTAAAAAAAGAGGATGCAAAGGCACACGATATTCTTCTTTGCATACAAACAGGCAAGACTGTCAATGATACAGACAGATTAAGATTTTCTACTGATGACTTCTATTTTAAATCACCAGAAGAGATGCACAAGGCATTTAAGGACATACCAGAGGCATTAATAAACACAAAGATAATTGCAGAGCGGTGCAATCTTAATCTGAAATTGAATGAGCTTCATCTGCCGAATTATCATGTGCCAGAGGGATATACCAGAGAGGATTATTTATCAGAGCTCGCAAAAAAGGGTCTTGAAGAGAGATTAAAACAGATAGAAACTAAAATCCCGCATGATTTCTACAAAACCCGTCTTGAAAGGGAGATCAATACTATAAATTCTATGGGCTATGCTGGTTATTTTCTTATAGTCTGGGATATCATTAATTATGCAAAGAACAAAGGCATACCTGTTGGCCCTGGAAGGGGCTCTGCTGCTGGAAGCCTTGCTGCTTATTCTCTAAAAATTACTGATATTGACCCGCTCCGTTACGGCCTGCTCTTTGAAAGGTTTTTAAATCCTGATAGAATCAGCATGCCTGATATTGATATGGACTTTTGCATGGACAGAAGGGAAGAGGTAATACACTATGTAACAAACAAATTCGGGATTGACCATGTTGCCCAGATTATCACATTTGGAACAATGGCTGCTAAGGGTGTTATAAGGGATGTCGGCCGTGTTCTGGATATCCCGTATATAGAGGTTGACAGGGTAGCAAAGCTGGTGCCTAATACATTAAACATCACAATTGATGAGGCAATAAAGGCAGAGCCGAGATTAAATGAATTAATGGAAAAAGACCCAAAGGTTAATGAGCTGATTAAGATTGCAAAGAACCTTGAAGGCCTTGCAAGGCATGCGTCAATCCATGCAGCAGGAGTTGTAATATCGCAGGAGCCATTAACAGAATATACACCTCTTTATAAAGGCGACAAAGATGAAATAATAACCCAGTATAATATGAAGCTCATTGAGAAGGTGGGGCTTATAAAATTTGACTTTCTCGGACTGAAAACACTTACGCTTATTGATAATGCAGTACGGCTTATTAACAGCAAGGGTCAGGGGTTAGAAGACAATATTCAAGAAGATTTCTCTATTGAAAAAATTCCATTAAATGACCAAAAGACATACGAGCTTCTTTCTTCAGGCAAGACCTTTGGCGTGTTTCAGCTTGAAAGTTCAGGTATGCGCGAGATATTGGTAAGACTGAAGCCAGAGACCTTTGAAGATATCATTGCCCTTGTAGCCTTATACAGGCCTGGTCCATTAGGCAGCGGCATGGTGGATGATTTCATAAAGAGAAAGAGGGGTCTTACTGCAATAAAATATGAGCTTCATGAACTTGAGCCTATATTAAAAGAAACATACGGCGTTATCCTGTATCAGGAACAGGTCATGAAGATTGCAAATGTCCTTTCAGGCTTCTCCCTTGCGGAAGCAGACATTCTCCGCCGCGCAATGGGCAAAAAAATCCCAGAAGAAATGGAGAAGATGAAGAAGACCTTCATAGAGGGCGCGCATAAAAATAAGATAAACGAAAAGAAGGCAGAAAAGATATTTGAACTTATAGAATATTTTGCAGGATACGGCTTTAATAAATCGCACAGCGCTGCATACGCATTGATTGCATATCAGACTGCATATCTAAAGGCAAACTATCCTGTTGAGTTCATGGCGTCCCTGCTAACAAGCGAGGTAGGCAATACTGATAAGATTGTAAGATATATAAGAGAATGCAAGTCAATGGGCATTAAGATACTGCCGCCTGATGTTAATGAGAGCAGTAAACAGTTTACCATTGTAGAGGAAGGCATAAGGTTCGGCCTTGCTGCAATAAAGAATGTTGGCGAGGCTGCTATTGATGCGATTATCACAGCAAGGGAATCCTCAGGAAGGTTTGGCTCTATCTTTGACTTCTGCAAGAAGGTTGACTTAAGAAAGGTAAACAAAAAGGTGATAGAGAGCCTCATTAAATGCGGCGCCTTTGATTCTGCTAATATGAAACGCTCCCAGCTCACGGCTGTTTATGAAAAGGCAATGGAAAAGGCAAATCAGATAAAAAAGGAATCTGCGCTGAATCAGATAAACATATTCGGCAGCTTGAAGGCAGAGCAGGATGATTCATCTGAATCAATACCTGACCTGCCGGAGTGGGAGGAAGGTGTAAGGCTGAAATCTGAAAAGGATACGCTCGGCTTTTATATAACAGGTCATCCCTTATCCAATTATGAGGCAGAGCTTAAAAGGTTTGAGACAACTACTTCAGAGGCATTATTGGAATTACCTGATGAAAAAGAGGTTAATATCTGCGGCATAATTACAGAAATAAAAAATACAACAACTAAAAAAGGCGATAAGATGGCTTATCTGAGGATTGAAGACCTCTACGGCACTGTAGATGTGATTGTTTTTCCGGATACCTACAGGTCATCAAACCATCTGTTCAATACAGATACCCCTCTTCTGATAAGTGGAAACATTGACAAGGGCGAAAAGGGGACAAAGCTAAAGGCGACAAAGATAACAACTATAGCTGATGCAAAAAATAAACAGCTCTCAAAAATAAATATTAAAGTGGACTCTGCTGCCCTTTCACAGAATGAGCTCAGACAATTAAAGGACATCCTGCTAAAATACCGCGGCGACTGTTCTGTATATATCAGCTTGACTATACCAAATCACGGTGAATCCATTATTGCTGTTAATAATGATATCAGGGTAAACCCTACAAGGTCATTAATAACTGAGATAGAAAATTTTCTTGGAAAGGATACGGTAACATTTAATTGAGAGACTATTTAGAGTT
>JACRON010000164.1 GCA_016214425.1 Nitrospirota bacterium | reverse complement strand
AGGCATAGCATTTCTAATCTTTGGCATCTTCATCATAATATTTTCAAATCTGAATGACATAACGTCAACATGGAAGGAGCAGATTCAGGTAGTCTCATATCTGAAAGACGGTCTTTCTAATGCTGAAATCATATCTATTGAAGATAAGATAAAGTCAGAGAGAGAGATAAATTCAGTTGCATTCATATCAAAAGAAAAGGCTTTATCAGAATTCAGAAAGGACTTATCAAACCAGACAGGCCTTTTGGAAGGACTTGGTGAAAATCCGCTTCCTGCTTATTTTGAGGTCAAATTAAAAAGGGCATATCAGGATTCTAAAAGCATCCTGTCCCTTGTAGACAAGTTGAAGAAGATAAAGGGTATTGAGGAGGTCCAGTATGGTCAGGAGTGGGTGGAGAATCTTTCATCATTCCTGGATTTCCTGATGATTGCAGGTATGGTAGTCGGAGGCCTTATAAGCCTTGCAGTTATCCTTATTGTATCAAACACAGTAAAGCTGACAGTCTATGCACGGAAAGAGGATATTGAGATAATGAAACTCATAGGCGCTACAGACTGGTTTGTGAAGACGCCATTTCTTATTGAGGGCATGGCAATAGGATTTTTCGGCTCACTTATGTCTGTAATTTTGCTATTTGGCATTTATCAATTAATAGTACAGAATCTTCCTTTGAATGCAGGACTTTTATTCGGAAGATTCTCTATAGCCTTTCTTTCATGGCCAGACATAGTCTTGCTATTAATTGCTGGCGGCCTGCTTGGCCTTTTTGGGAGTTTTGTTTCAGTGGGGAGATTTTTGAAGGTGTAGGATGAATCTGAAAACTGAGATTGACAAAACTGACTATCATAAAATCCCGTCTAACATTTTACCCTCACCCCAGCCCTCTCCCGTCAAGGGAGAGGGAGGAATAGGCACCGCTGCTCTATTTTTTATACTAATTATTATCTTTTTATATGTATCAATCCCTTTTCCTGTGCTGTCATTTGCAGAACAGAACCTTTCAGAAAAGATTGAGAATGAGAAAAAAGAATTAGAAAAGCTAAAGACACAGATTGAGGAGCGGAGAAAGAAATCAAAAGAGGCTGCAAAAAAGGAAAGGTCTATATTATGGAACATTGAGGAGATTGATTATAAGTCGGGTATAATGAAAAAGGAGTTAAGGCTTTTAGACTATCAGTTAAAGAAAAGGGAGAAGGATATATCTGTTATTAATGCTGAAATAGATGGGTTAAAAAAGGAGATAGATAAAAAGAGCAGGCTGCTGAAAGAGAGATTAAGGGTGGTTTATAAGAATAGAACAGGGGGATATCTTCAGGTTTTGTTTGCCTCAAAGGACTATTCAACCCTGATGAGAAGGTATAAATACATAAAACTTATAGTAGACAGAGAGGCAGAGTTGATAAACAGCTATAAAGATAGTCTAAATAAGATAAATAACAAGAAAATAGAGCTTGAAAAAGGCAAGGAAGAAATATTATACTATAAAAAGAACCTGACTGATAAAGAAGATGAGATAAAGTCAGAAAGGTCTAAAAAGGTTGCGATATTACAGGAGGTCAGGACAGAAAAGGAGCTTTATGATAAACTTGTAAAAGAGCTTGAGGAGTCTGCATCTCAATTAAGCAAGATGATTGACCAGCTTAGCGCAGCGAAAGACAAAGAGCCCCTTTCTTTAACAGGTAAATTTAAAGAGGAGATGGGCAAGCTGCGCTGGCCGATTAATGGCAATATTGTCGGATATTTTGGAAAGCAGAAGCACCCGAAATTTAACACCTTTATTATCCGCAAGGGTATAGATATAGCAGCAAGGGAAGGTGACAAGATAAAGGCAGTTTTCATCGGAAAGGTTGTATATGCGGACTGGTTTAAGGGTTACGGCATGCTTATAATCCTTGACCATGGCGAAGGATACTATACAGTATACGGAAATGCCTCAAGGCTTCTGGTTTCATCCGGAGATCATGTGGCGAGGGACCATATAATTGCAGAGGCAGGAGATACAGGAATCTCAAGGGAAGGGAACCTTTATTTTGAAATCAGATATAAGGGCGAGCCGCAGGATCCAATTAGGTGGCTGACAAAGAGATAAGCTTGCAGAATTGCGTCTTTCTCGCGCAAACTGGATTCCTGCTAAATACATGCAGGAATGACGAGACGGTCAAGGAATAACAAAGTGTAATTTGGATTTATGCAGATAATCAGGTATAATATTAATAAAATAAAAATATCAGAAGGAGATTTATAATGTCAAAGAATATGAAAAGGATAAGCTTTGCCGCTCTTTTAATTATCATTGCCTTGATGGGGATATTCATTGGCAGGGGATTGGAGAGCGGAAAGGTATTTGCAATAGGCGAGACCTATGACGAATTAAAGGTCTTTACAGAGGTTCTCTCCCTTGTTCAGAAGAATTATGTGGAGGAGACAAAAACAAAAGACCTTCTCTATGGCGCAATAAAGGGGATGCTTATAACCCTTGACCCGCATACCTCTTTTATGCCGCCTGAAATGTTCAAAGAGATGCAGGTAGAAACAAAGGGTGAATTCGGAGGTCTTGGAATCCAGATTGGAATTAAAGATAACCAGCTTACTGTAATCGCCCCAATAGAAGGCACGCCTGCTGACAAGGCAGGAGTCAAGGCAGGCGATAAGATTATAAAGATTGATAATACATCAACAAAAGATATGACCCTGATTGACGCAGTAGGAAAGCTGCGCGGTCAAAAGGGCTATAGGCTATATAAGATTAAGCCAGTTTCAGGAGCAGACAGGCGAAGATCTGAAAAAGGCATTAAAAAAAATAGAGGCTGATAAGGTGCAGTCCATTATACTGGATTTAAGAAATAACCCTGGCGGGCTTTTGTCAATGGCTGTTGAGGTCTCAGGCGAGTTCCTTGAATCCGGAAAGTTAGTTGTATTTATAAAAGACAGGCGCGGGGAGAAGGACGAATACATCTCAAGAAGCACAGGACCTGTAAGAAATTATCCAATGGTCGTTCTTGTTAACGAAGGAAGCGCAAGCGCCTCAGAGATTGTTGCAGGCGCCTTGCAGGACTGGGGAAAGGCTATTGTTGTCGGCACGCAGACCTTTGGCAAGGGCTCTGTGCAGACAGTGATTCCTTTATCAGACGGCTCCGGACTCAGGCTTACAACTGCAAGATATTATACTCCAAAAGGCAAGTCCATCCAGTCAATGGGCATAGTCCCTGATATTGTTGTCAAACCGCCTGTTTCAAAGGCAGCAAAGGACGGCAAGAAGGAGAGGACAATACTCAGAGAAAAGGACTTAGAGCGCCATCTTAAGAATGATACTGTAAAAGAAGAGCCTGCGCCTCAGCAGAATATTTAAGGAGCTGAACCCGGAGAAGAAGGCGTAGCTGTTTAGCCATTTCTACAAATGGCTAAACTTCAATGCAAAATGCAAATTTTAAATTGAAAATTGTAAAATTTTAAGACTTTTTTTCTTTTCAAATTTGCATTTTTCATTTTGCAATTTGCAATTTTCAATGACGTTTAGCGTTTTACTTAAAAAACGCTAAACAGTTACAAGAAGGCAGGGTAATCAAAACGACTGGCCGATGCTGAGATATACATGGACATTGCGGCTCTTTTCTGTTTCTCCAACCGGAATAGCAAAGTCTATTCTGCCGATGCCGGGATATATCCCGAACAGGTCAACATGAAAGCGCAGTCCTGTGCCGACATCAGTTTTGTAGTCCTTAAACTTAAAGGTGTTTCTATTATCTGACACCATCCCTGCATCAGCAAAGATTGCGCCCTGTGCAGTATGGACAATTATTAATGATAAAAGATTCAGATCATGGTCATATATAATCGGGAAACGGTATTCAAGTGAAAACAGGCTGATATTATTCCCCTTGTAATCAGACTTAGTATATCCCCGCATCCCGTTTATCCCGCCAAGAAGAAATTTTGTATGC
Organism: Nitrospirota bacterium; assembly: GCA_016214425.1. Classification (GTDB taxonomy): domain Bacteria; phylum Nitrospirota; class CAKKRA01; order 9FT-COMBO-42-15; family 9FT-COMBO-42-15; genus 9FT-COMBO-42-15. Next base: position 6,187 of record JACRON010000164.1, on the reverse strand, counting down.
TCAGGCAGGTCCCCTTCTGACTGGCCTATAAGCGCTCTGCCTGCGATAGAGTGCTTGTTTGCAATCCGTAACTCCTTTCTTAAATCTAAAAGACCTTTGAAATAAGAATAGTCTCCATTAAGGAATTTATCTGCATATTCAACAGATGCCCTGTATGTATCATAGCGGTATGAAAGCCCAACAGCATTTATATATTCATCATCCTTTGCTGTTACTGCAAATTTCTCAGATAATTTCTCAAATATGATTTTTGTTGATAAGGTATGAAGCGGCTTATCCTCTCCATCATATCCGCCAAAGTTATATCCGTATTCAAGATTTGCTCCATCTACCTCTTCCTTATGAAAGACATTAAAGACAAAGAAGTGGTGGTCATCGTATAGCCGTGTTGTTGATGCGCCAACATCAAATTCCAGTTTCTGGCTCTGGAAATCGTAGCTTATCTTGATTCTGTCCAAAAGCACCTTCCATCGGTGCGGCAGGCGGTTATTGAATCTATTCGGGTCGCTTGTTATCTTTTCCGGGTCAAGTATAACAGAGTCAACAGCTTTGTCTGATTCAATCTCTATCTTTTTCTCCTTGTCCCTACCGTCCCAATGATAAGTATCAGAGGTCTTATCCTTATAAGCTGCCTTTATGTCTACAGGCTCTGCGCCATTATCTCCTCTTTCAACAATTATCTCTGTCTTGTGTTTTTCACCTATTCTTTTCTTTTTTACTGATTTGATAGCAAAGTCTATGGCAGGATTAACAACAAGCCATTGATGATAAAACTCATCCAAATCCTGATTAGCTATCTCTTTGCTCAGGGATCTAAAGGCCTTATATTCGCCTTTAAAAAGATTGGATTTATAATCGTCAATAATCTTATCAAGCTGCTCTTTGCCTATCAGGCTTTTTAGCTTCTGGAAGATGATGGCTCCGTCAGGCCTGTTGTTATTGAAGAGCCTAATATCCTCTCTTACCACAAGATGGTTGTGCTCCTTGAAATATATATCCCGCATCGGCAGCTTTTTGGAGTAGAGTATCTCATCAAACAAAGGTATAAAGGCAAGAGGCTTTAGATATCCTGAAAGGCTCGGCGACTCTTTGTATTTATCTAATATATACATTTGCATGGCATAGTCAGCAAGGCCCTCTGCAACCCATTCCTCCTCTTCTTTCGGAATAATGTCCCTCCAGAATTTACGGTAGAGCCCTTTTGCCAATTGGGCATCATGAAACCTCTTCAGATAGGAATATGCCTTGTGAAACCTGTTTGAGATTAATATAAGATTTTCCTGCGGCGATACAATATCCTGATGTAGATAGGATTCGCCAAATGTAATGGCTTTATTTTTAATCTCAAAAAAGTTTTTGTTAAAGAAGACTGCTGCATCAAAGGCCGTATCAACTGCGCTTGCAGCATATTTTCTGTCCTTTTTAAGATGATAATAGGTGAAGGAATAGCCGTCTTTCTTAAATTCTGTTTCAGTCAGTTTTTTGCTTATTATCATGTCAAAATGTGAGATGTTAAGGGCTTCCATATAAACAGTCTTTGAGCTATTTTCTATCTTTACATCCTTAATATAGTTTTTAGGGATAGCTATGTTATATTCAATTGGCAAGGTGAGTGTAATATTGTATTTACTAAAGGGGGGGAAGAGGGGATTAACGACATACGGATGCCACGCACCAGCAAGTGTATGTATATCTTTAAAATACCCAAAGGGTCCAAATTTTTCCGGCACCCTTGTTTTAAATTCTATTACAATCTCTGATTTACTACCTTCAATCCGCAGGATTGTATTCTTTTGTCCTTCTATTCTGAACGGCAGATTACTGCCTTCAGAGTCAGTGAGATTCTGAATTTCTATATAGCCTGAATTGAAATCCCTTGGATAAATCCTGTCGTATTCCCTATCTGGGATAGCAGTGTCTTTTGTGGCATATATATTGGGGTAGAGATATAGAGAAACAAAAGGTTCATCAGATGTGATTTTTACCTTTCCAGAAATCGTATGACTTTTGGGGTTAAAGGATGCATCAATATTATATATAACCCCTGCAAAGCTTTGTGATGAAGAGAGAAGAAATAAAGACGCAACTAAGAAGATAACGAGCCTTTTAATAATCACTTCAATAACTCTGTAACGAATTTGGCATATTCTTCTGGTATATCAGCGAGCATTATCCCCATCCCGTTTTTTGAGAGTTCAGCAAGTTTTGGATGAACTCTTTTTGTCCACATTACAGTTCCTTTAAGCTTTAGTATCCTGTCACCGGGCAGAGTAAGTTCAATATTAACAAAAGTCCCTGGCGCAAGGCCGCTATTAGTCCTGATAAAAATGCCTGTTGGCGACAGGTTGCTTGTAATGCCATTATTGTTAAGCTCGCTGGCGCCGAATCTTACAGAAAGCCTTTTTGTAACTCGGTTTTTAATCCTCTTTTCCGGCATATAGTCTCCTTCACTAATAAATCCCAAATCCGAAATTCCAAATTCTAAACAATATCCAATGACCGAAATTCAAATGTTTAAAACTGTTTTGAGCTTAGGTCATTTGAATTTGTTTGGGATTTAGATATTATACAACCCTATTTTCCCCTTGACAAGAAAATAACATTAATTTAATATCTGCAGATTGAAGTAAACCCCGTTAGAAAGGGCGGTGGTTTTAAACCCGCCCTTTCTGAGGGAATTAAAATCTTATCTATATTATCTAACGGGATAAAAAGAAGGGGTGTTATAAATAGTGCCTGAAAACTTTTTACCTGAAAGCTATTTACCAGTCCTGATATTTTTGATTATTGCAAGTGGGTTTGCCATTGGTACTCTTGCTGTTGGCTGGCTGCTAAGGCCAAGCAGACCTTATGCAAAGAAACTCTCGCCTTATGAAAGCGGCAATCCGCCCTTTTCAGACGCAAGACAGCCTTTTCCTATCCGCTATTATATTATTGCAATGTTGTTTGTAATATTTGATATAGAGGCAGTATTTTTATATCCATGGGCAGTAGTGTATAACAAGATAGGTTTATATGCCCTTGTGGAGATGATGCTCTTTATTATTATACTCTTTGTGGGTTATGTATACGCCCTGGGTAAAGGTGCATTAGATTGGGAGTCTTAAGATGGGTATTTTGGAAAGACAGCTTGAAGAAAATGTGTTAACCACTACAGTTGATGACATGGTCAATTGGGCAAGGAAGTCATCAATATGGCCTGTGACATTTGGCCTTGCATGCTGTGCAATAGAGATGATGACTATCATTGCATCAAGATACGATGTTGCAAGGCTCGGCGCAGAGGTATTTCGGGCAACACCAAGGCAGGCTGATTTAATGATTGTTGCAGGGACTTTAACAAGAAAGATGGCACCAGTCCTCCGCCAGGTATACGACCAGATGCCGGAGCCGAGGTATGTAATTGCAATGGGCACCTGCGCCACATCCGGAGGCGTCTTTAATACATACAGCGTTGTGCAGGGCGTTGACCAGATTGTGCCTGTTGATGTATTTGTGCCGGGCTGCCCGCCTAGGCCAGAGGCGCTTATACACGGTATAATAACATTACAAAAGAAGATTGAGAAGCAGAAGTTCTTAAGAAAATAGATATGCTGACCTGATACTTAGGGATATTAAATGACACCTGAATTGATTATAGAAAAGATTAAGGGGATGTTCCCAAATGCTATCCTTTCCACAAAGATAGAGTTTGGAGAGGGTTCAGTCAGCATTAAGCGCGAGGCTCTCCTTGATGTCTGCAGATTTCTGCATGATGACCCTGAACTCTTTTTTGATTTTATAACAGACATCTGCTCTGTGGATTTTATCGGCCAGAAAGAGAGATTTGAGGTTGTATATCATTTTTATTCAGTAAAACATAATCACAGGATAAGGATAAAAGCAAAGGTGACTGAAGGTGATGCAGTAATAGATTCCCTCTGCGTGATATGGAAGGGCGCCAACTGGCTTGAGCGGGAGGTCTATGACCTTATGGGCATAAAATTTAAAGGTCATCCTGATATGCGCCGTATACTCATGCCAGAGGACTTTGTCGGCCACCCATTAAGAAAGGATTATCCAACAGAGGGAAGGGGGGAGAGGAGCACTTTTGATTTTATCCCTGATATTGATTGAGGGGGAATTATTAATATAACCTTTAAAATAGGAGGTTGATAATGAAAAAAACAGCTTTATTGATTCTTTTGATTACAGTTGCAGTTTTATTTAAGTTTGGAGAAGCAAAAGCAGAAAGCGGCGGTGATTTGATTGAGAAAGACCTTTTTGATACAGCCTTGACAGTGGACTATGGAAAAAGAAAGATGAAGATGGATTACGGCAAATCAAATGTGGGAGGGGTGCTTACCGTATATTCAAAATCAACCATAACTGATAAAAACAAGCTTGAACCATCGTTTACCGATTCAATCTACTCAGCAAAATTTACTTATGGCATTGCTGATTATCTGAATTTCTTTGTAAATATTGGAACAATATTTGATGAATATAAGGATGAGACAAAAGTTGGAAAGAGTGAATCCGGGATATATGGCGGCGGCGGCCTGAGGGCAGGATACAAGTTTCCAATGGGTCTTTATATTGCTGGAACAGGCATGTTCAATATGGGCAGGATGTCAAACTACAGCCTTTATGGCTACCCTGACACAAAGAATAATATTTATGATTGGGAGGGCAATCTTATCTTTGGATATGATATTCGTGTAACCCAATCATTCAGGATTATTCCATACCTCGGCGGAAGATATTCTGACAGATACAGTAAGTTGGAGTTAAAAACATCTGGCGGCGATTACTACTATGAAGAATACTGGAGCAAGACTAAATTCGGCGGCTTTGGCGGCATGGAGTTTCGCCTTACAAAACAGTTGTCTTTTAAAGCAGAGGCCTGTTTGGGGGATAAGACAGGCTTTGGCGCAGCATTGACATATAGATTTGGAGTTGAGTAAACGGCTTCGTAAGTAAAGGCGTAGTTAATTGAAACGGAGAAGCGGAGAATCGGGGAACCGGAGATTAATAAATAAGTAATGATTAGAACAGAAGAGATGCTTCTTAATATGGGGCCTCAGCACCCGAGCACACACGGGGTTCTGAGGCTTATTCTTGAGCTTGATGGAGAAAAGGTCTTAAAGGCGACTCCGCATGTGGGCTATCTCCATCGCGGCATTGAGAAGCTGTCAGAGTCACGCACATATAATCAGGTGGTTCCCCTGACAGACCGCTTTGATTATGTTGCGTCAATGACAAATAACTTTGCCTATGCAAGGGCTGTTGAAAAACTTTTGCAGCTCAAGGCGCCTGAAAGGGCAGAGTATATAAGGACTATTATTGCAGAGTTTCAGAGGATAGCAAGCCATCTCCTGTGGCTTGGGACGCATGCCATTGACCTTGGCGCGATGACAATGTTTTTCTTCTGTTTCCGTGAGAGGGAGCTTGTCCTTGACCTGTTTGAGATAATCTGCGGTGCAAGATTAACAACAAGCTATTACATCCCCGGCGGCGTCAAAAGGGATGCTACCTCAGAATTTATAGATAAGGCATATAAATTCACAGAGATATTTCCTTCAAAGGTAGATGAGTATGACACCCTGATTAAAAATAACAGGATATGGCTTGGAAGGACAAAGGGCATAGGCGTTATCAGCGCAGAGGATGCCATCAACTTTGGCTTAAGCGGGCCTACCTTGCGCGGCTCAGGTGTGAATTATGATGTAAGAAAAGCTGAACCCTATGCAGCATACGATAAGATAGAGTTTAATGTTCCCCTTGGCAAGAACGGCGATGTGTATGACAGATATTGGATTCGTGTTGAAGAGATGAGGCAGAGCAACAGGATTATCAAACAGTGTCTTGATAAGATGCCTAAGGGAGAGTTTCTGATAAATGACCCGAAGATAGTTTTGCCGCCAAAGAAAAAGACCATGACAGATATAGAGTCGCTTATCCATCACTTTAAATTAGTATCCGAAGGCTACAAGACTCCGCCCGGTGAGGTCTATTGCGGAACAGAGGCGCCTAAAGGCGAGCTTGGGATTTATATAGTAAGCGATGGAAGCAGCAAGCCCTATCGCATGAAGGTAAGGGCGCCGTCCTTTGTTCATCTTGGCGCCTTTGACTATATGTCTAAGGGACACATGATTGCTGATATTATTGCAATAATTGGAACGATTGATATAGTGCTTGGAGAGGT
>JACRON010000163.1 GCA_016214425.1 Nitrospirota bacterium | reverse complement strand
TACAGTTATCAAGCCTGCAATAAATGCATATGCTGAAACAGGCAGAATCATCCTGTAAAGGCTTACGCCGCTTGCCTTAAAGGCAGTTATCTCGCCGTCGTTTGAGAGGCGGTTGAATGCAAGTATTGAGGCTGTTAATGTGGAGACCGGTATTGTTAAAACCAAAAAAGACGGAAGAATAAAGGCGATTAACTCAAGGATTACAAAAAGGCTTATACCTTTATTTATAAGCAAATCAGTTAATTTTAGTATCTGATTCATAAAAAGCACAAAGGTAAAGACAAAAAGTGAGAGAATAAAGGGAGGAAGAACCTCTTTGATTATGTAGCGGTCAATTATCTTCATGTTGATTAACAATATAACTTATCTGTTGTTATTTGTAAATAACCTTTACAAGATACAGCCCGTGGGGAGGGGCGGTTTTGCCTGCGAGCCTTCTGTCTTTTGCCTTTAGAATGGAGTCTATCCGTGAAGGCAGCAATTTCCCGGTGCCAACCTCAATGAGTGTTCCAATAATATTTCTGACCATGTGATGGAGAAAGGCGTCTGCCTCAATTACAATTTGTATAAAGTTATCTATATAATCCCCCCTTCCCCCCTTTACTAAAGGGGGGTAAGAGGGGATTTTCGTAATAACAAGCCTTTTGATTCTCCTTACAGGGTTCTCAGCAGAGCATGAGGATGCTCTGAATGAAGAAAAATCGTGCCTGCCGATAAGGGATTTTGCAGCCTTTCTCATTTCATTTACTTTTAAAGGATATGGGATATGCCAAGCATAATTTCTGTAAAGCGCTGAAGGAACAGGCTGATTAAGTATCAGATATTTATATATCTTTCCTTTGGCGCTGAAACGGGCATGAAAATCAGGCGGGACAACCTCTGTCTTTTTAATTACAATATCAGAAGGCAAAAGGCTGTTTAATGCCCTTTGCCATTCTCCTTCATTCATCCTGCTCTTTGTTTTGAAATTTGCAACCTGTGCAATGGCATGAACGCCTGCATCTGTCCTGCTTGCGCCAATGAGATTTATCTTTTCCTTTGCTATTGTTTCAATCTTCTCTTTGATGGTCTGCTGGATGTTTATGTGCCGGGGCTGATGCTGCCAGCCGTGATAACCAGTGCCGTCATATTCAATTATGAGTTTTATGTTTTTAGAGTCAGTCAACTTATTTTAATGCCACTATTGTGGAAGAAGATATATACTTCTTTATCCCTTCGTAAAGCCCATCAGGATTGCTAATAAATGACACCTCTGCAAGTATGCTTGCAACTCTTGAATTCATAAGAACAATAAATGGCGCTCCTTTTACACCATGGTCTTCTACTTTTGAATAATCGGCTTTCAATGTTTTAACTAATTGTTTCTGAACAGAGTGGGCAAGTCCAAGTGATATTTCCCTATTGCTATCTACCAATAAATCGCGTATTATTTTTTCTAAATCACCTATAGACTTTTCTGATGACATGTTCTCCCTTGCAGCAGTCTTCTGCGCGAATTTATCTGATGAGAAATTTAATGTATATGTTTCAATGCCTCGTGAGCTTCTTTTAGTGTTGGAATTTACATGGATTGAGATAAAAAGGTCAGCGCCCTTTCCCCTTGCAATTGCCGGCCTCTGGTTAAGACCGATATATGTATCATCCTCTCTTGTAAGGTATACCTTTTTATTCGCCTTTTCTGCTAAAATCTTTTTAAGCCTCTTAGCTATATCCAGCGTTACTTCCTTTTCCATCAACCCGTTTTTGCCAATTGCCCCCGGGTCTTTACCTCCGTGCCCCGGATCTAAGACAATAGTTTTTACTATTGAGCTTCCAGCCATGCCGAGCTGTTGTGTTAATGGTATACCTTTTTCTTTTACATTTCCTTCTTTATCCTGAATATCTTCCTGATTATTTTGAGGTTTATACTTTGTGCCATAAACCTCAATGACCAGTCTGTGTGGTTCTGGAAGGGTGTATAACCTGTAATCATCAATATTGCCTAAGTCAAGCACAACCCTTGCATCCTTTTGTGTATACTGGCTTACCCTTATCTGTTTTAATATTCCGTCGCCTACCTGTATTGGTTCTTTTTTCAATTCCTCTTTTATCCTTGCATTAGGCATGTCAAGGTATAGCCTCTCAGGCTGTGAGATCCTTTTTTTGGTAAAGCCTATCTCATTATCTGCTTCTATGACTATCATTGTATATTCAGGATACGACCATGACTTTATCTCTTTGATCTGGTTAGGCTGGGATGTCTTATTGGATGAAGATGAAATGGTCTTTGATATGTCATTTATCCTCTTCTCAGCATCTGCTTTTAGTTTACTCTTTGGATAGAGCTTTATAAGCCTCTTGTATGCACTGAGTGCATCATCCAAAGAGTTTTTCTGCTTAAAATAGACCTCGCCGATTTCAAAGCAGGCACCATCTGCATACTGGCTCTTTGGGTACTTTTTTATCAGCTTGTTATAGGCATCTATTGCCCTGTCTAAGTCATTCAGGTTTTTGGAATAATTGTAGAGTCCAGTATATAAATTGCCGATATTAAATAAGGCGTCATCAGCATATTCACTCTTTGGATTCTTTGCTGCAATAGCATTGAATTCCTTTATACACCTTTCCCAGTTCTGCCTGAGTCTCTTCTTTGCCTCAGATGAGTTTAGCGCCTTTGAACACTCCTTTGCCTTCTGAAACTGTTTCTGGGGGCTTGAAGAGGCAGCAAGGGAGATATTTGGAAAGAAAATGGCAAGAGCAAGGATTAAAAGTAGTATTAGTCTTTTCATTACTAATAAAATATTATCTTACTGCTACGCTGTTGTCAAGGACTTCTAAGTTAGGGATTGACAAGGGTTTTGTTTTGATATAAATTGGAGCAATTATGTATGAGCTTGTAATCAAGGATTCCTTTGCCTCTGCGCATCAGTTGAGGAATTATAAGGGCAAGTGCGAAAATCTCCACGGCCACAACTGGAAGGTGGAGATATATATAATGTCAGAGCTGTTGAATGAGATTGGTCTTGCTGTAGATTTTCATGATATGAAGAGAGAGGCAAAGGCGCTCTTAGACCAGCTTGACCATAAGGTTATAAATGAGATTTTCCCTTTTACAGAGATAAACCCTTCATCTGAGAACATTGCAAAGTGGATTTATGAAGGGATGAGCAAGAGGATGAATACAGAGGATATATGGGTGTCAAGGGTGGTTGTGTGGGAATCAGACACGGCTGCAGCTACCTATTTTGAAGAATGACCCAAAATAGCCTGATTCTTCTGTCATTCCCGCAGAGTTTTTGAGCGGGAATCTAAAAAAGGCTGGATTCCTGCTAAATACATGCAGGAATGACATAAAGGAAATAATAAAAGGAGGATGTTTTAATTGGAACAGACATTATCAATTATTAAACCAGATGCTGTAAAGAAGAATGTAATTGGCGAGATTGTCAAGAGGTTTGAAAGTAACGGATTGAAGATTAAGGCAATGAAGATGCTCAAGATGTCTCAGAAGGATGCTGAGGGATTTTATTATGTTCATAAAGAGAGGCCATTTTATAAGAGCCTTGCAGAATTCATGTCCTCATGTCCTGTTGTTGTTTTGGTTCTTGAAGGCAAGGATGCCATAAAAAAGAACAGGGATTTGATGGGCGCCACTGACCCAAAGAAGGCAGATAAGGGGACTATCAGGGCGGATTTTGCAGATAATATTGAGCAGAACGCTGTTC
>JACRON010000152.1 GCA_016214425.1 Nitrospirota bacterium | reverse complement strand
TTATAAGTTTATGCCAGAGATTGAAAAAATAGACATACTTGTTGGCATAGCAAGCTATAATAATGCCAGAACCATAGACCATGTGGTGCGGGCAGTGGATGCAGGGCTTGCAAAATATTTTTCAGATAAAAAGGCTGTTATTGTCAATTCTGACGGCAATTCAAAGGACGGCACGCAGGAGATTGTAAAGACCACTACCCTTGACCATGCTGCAATGTTCTTGACATATCCTGCATACCCTGCGCACAGGATAAGCATGCCATATAACGGGATACCGGGCAAGGGGAGCGCCTTCAAACTGATATTCCAAAAGGCGGTTGAGATGCAGGCAGATGCCTGCTGTGTTGTTGATGCAGATTTAAGGAGCATTACTCCAGAGTGGATAGAACTCCTGCTATCGCCTGTAATAAAGGGTGGTTTTGATTTTGCAGCGCCGCTTTACAGCAGGCATAAGTATGATGGCACAATTACAAACTCTATTGTATATCCAATGACGCGGGCGCTCTACGGCCAGAGGGTTAGGCAGCCCATTGGAGGCGATTTTGGATTTTCAGGGAGGCTTGCTGAGTTTTATCTTAAACAGGATGTATGGGAAAGCCATGTTGCACGCTTTGGGATTGATATCTGGATGACTACAGAAGCAATTGCCAATGGATTCAAGGTCTGCCAGACATTCCTTGGCGCAAAGATACATGACCCAAAGGACCCTGGCTCTGATTTAAGTGATATGCTTGTTCAGGTTATTGTTACCCTGTTTAATCTGACAGAGAGGCATTATCAATTATGGAAGGATATAAAAGGCTCAAGGGATGTTCCAACCCGCGGCTTCAGATACCATGTTGGTCTTGAGCCTGTGAAGGTAAATATTGTGAAAATGCTGGATATATTCAGGACAGGAATAAGCAATCTAAAGCCGATATGGTTAGAGATTATGGGCAATGGTGATTTTGGGGAGATAGAAAAAATAGGCGGGCTTTCTGACAGGGAATTCAGATTTCCTGCAGGGCTATGGACAGGTGTTGTCTATGATTATGCAATAGCCTATCACAAAAAAATGATGTCATCGGAGCACCTTATAAAATCACTCACGCCATTGTATCTTGGCAGGGCTGCATCATTTATGATGGAGGTGGAGGAGATGGAGCATCATAAGGTGGAAGAGGAGATAGAAAAGGTTTGCCTTGAATTTGAAAACCAAAAGGACTATCTTATTAATAACTGGAGGTGATAACATGGAAAATTTTATAAATGTATTGCTTGACCCTCTTAAAGATTTCTGGGCAGGATTTATAGTGTTTGTGCCGAAATTTATAGCAATGGTTATTATATTCGCAGGAGGCATAATAATTGCCTGGGCATTAAAATTACTGCTATTGAGGACCTTGCTTGCAGCAAACTTTGACACATGGGCAGATAAGGCGGGTCTGACTGCAATAATAAGAAAAGGGGATATATGGGGAAAACCATCAGACCTCTCTGGGAAAATACTCTATTGGTTCATAGTTATTATATTTCTTATGATTGGCTTAAATGCCCTTCAGATACAGGCAATAGACAAGGTTGTATCACAGTTCTTTCTATATCTCCCAAGGATATTCTCAGCCATGCTGATATTTGTCATTGGCTATGTCATTGCTGGTTTTATAAGCAGGGCTGTATTGATAGCCGCTGTCAACAGCGGATACCATTATGCAAAGATTTTAGCCGAGGCAGTAAGGCTGATGCTTATAATATTGATACTGGCAATGGTTCTTGAGCAGCTCAGTGTTGCGCCGAGCATCGTTGTTGCATCCTTCTCAATAATGTTTGGGGGTGTTGTGATAGCCCTTGCTATAGCCTTTGGTGTAGGAGGAATAGATGCGGCGCGGAGATTGATTGAGAAGGAATATGAGGAGAAAAAGAAGAAGGGTGAAGAGGATGTTGAACATCTATAGGAGATAGGCTATGGCAGATTTTTATCAAACAGGCATTATTATTACACTCCACAAGCTCGGCAGGCCGAGCCTTGAAAAAATAGAATCAGAGATATTTGAATTTTCAAAGCAGAGGCCGATAGCGCTTGTGCTTCCTGCGCTGTATACTGAGTTTCAGGCAGATGCAATAAAGGGGATAGTGGAGGAGCTTAAGAAGGTTAAATATGTGCAGGAGATAGTCCTTACACTTGGCAGGGCAACAGATGAGCAGTTTAAAGAGGTTAAAAAATTTATGTCTCAAATCCCCTATGAAGTAAAGGTCATCCACAATGATGGAAAGAGGATAAAGGAGATATATGCCACCCTTGAGAGGAATGGTCTGTCGCCAGGGGAGGACGGCAAGGGACGCGCTACTTGGATTGCCTACGGATATATTATTGCCTCTGGAAGGGCTGATGTTATTGCCATCCATGACTGTGATATTGTCACCTACAACAGGGAGATGCTCGCAAGGCTCTGCTACCCTGTTGTGAACCCGCATATAGATGTAACCTTTTGCAAGGGTTTTTACAGCAGGGTAAGCGACAGGATGCACGGCAGGGTTACAAGGCTATTGATAACACCCCTTGTCAGGTCTTTGCAAAAGATTGTCGGCTTTCATCCTTTCCTTGTTTTCTTAGACAGCTTCAGATACCCACTCGCAGGTGAATTTTGCATGATCACAGACCTTGCACGGGTTCTCAGGATTCCCTGGGACTGGGGTCTTGAGGTAGGGGTTCTATCAGAGGTCTTTAGAAACTATTCAGCCCGCAGGGTTTCACAGGTAGACATTGCAGATAATTATGAGCACAAGCATCAGCCACTTTCTGCTGACGATGCACAGAAGGGGCTTATGAGAATGTGTGTGGATATATCTAAAACAATATTCAGGGTGCTTGCTGCTGAAGGTGTGGTCTTCTCAGACGCCCTCTTTAAATCCCTTGAGGTGGCATATCTGAGATTTGCAGAGGATACTATGATGAAGTATGAGGCTGATGCAGCCATAAATGGCCTCATCTTTGACAGGCATGAGGAGACAAAGGCAGTTGAGGCCTTTGCCAATGCCATAAAGATGTCTGCAAAGATATTTATAGAAAACCCCTTGGGAACCCCCCTTATACCTAACTGGAACAGGGTTGGTTCAGCTATACCAGGCATCTTTGATATGCTGAAAAAGGCAGTTGAGGAGGATAATAAATTTTAGGATGAAAGAAAAGATTCTGAAGAAGATAGCTGAACTTTCTCATACACATTACAAAAAGGTTATAATTGTCAGCATTATATTAACGCTCCTCTTTGGTCTTTTAGCATTACGGCTTCAGCTTGCCACAGATATTGTAAACCTTTTGCCATCAAAGGCTAAGGTGTCAAAGGATTTTATGAATGCAATAAAGGACTTTGGCACTCTTGATTTTCTTGTAATTGTTGTTCAGACAAAGGAAGACCCCTCAACCCAGCCTTCTCCCCAGAGGGGAGAAGGAGCAAGTGAATTAAAACTCTTTGCTGATGAATTTGCAAAAAGGCTTTCTGCTACAAACCTTCTTAAAGGCATAGATTATAAGATCTCTGAAAAGCAAAAAGATTTTTTCAGAGAGCATTTCACAAAAGACATGTTCTTATTTCTTACGGAAAAAGAGCTTGATGCAATAAGGGAAAAATTAAATGATGATGAGATAGAGAAACAAATAAAAAAGAACAAGTCTATCCTTATCTCTCAGGTATCTTTTGGAATGAAGGAGCTTGTTCGTGTTGACCCTCTCGGCCTTTTGCCGATATTAAAGGATTACTTTAGCAGTGGAAGCGGCGGTTTCAGGTTTGACATGATGGACGGCTATTTTTTATCAGAGGACAGGACAACGCTCCTGATGCTTGCAAGGCCTGTTAAAGGCGCATTGGATGTGGAGTTTGCAAAGGTATTAATGTCAGAGGCAAAGAGGATAGAGAAGGAAATAGTAGCAGAAAAAAATCTTAATGAAAAAATAAAGGTCGGGTACACAGGCGGTTATCCGATTGCAGTTGGAGATGAGGCAACGATAAAAAGGGATATGATGCTTACCTTTATCTCATCGTTCTTTACTATCCTGCTCTTATTCTATTTTGCATATAGAGGCTTTGCAATTCTTTTTTACATATCTATACCGCTTCAGATGTCCCTTGTATGGTCTTTTGGCATCTCGTATATTTTTCTTGGCCAGTTGAATATGGTGACTGTTGCCTTTGCAGCTATTTTAATGGGGCTCGGCATTGATTTTGCCATTCATATATACAACAGGTATTTAGAGGAAATAGATAAGGGCGCTGATATTGTTCAGGGCCTTGAGGCGACATTAGTTGGTGTCGGAAAGGGAATCTTTACAGGCGCTGCTACAACAGCAACTGCATTTTATTTGTTAATGCTTACTGACTTCAGGGGTCTTTCTGAACTTGGCTTTATGTGCGGAACAGGCATACTGTCAAGCATGCTGACCATGTATCTTGTTTTGCCGAGTATTATGATATGGCGCGCAAAGTCTTCAAAAAGGCCTGTTGTTAAAGGAAGGCTGAATCCATTTGGGCTTGATAAGGTTGCAATACAGGTGGTGCGATATCCTAAGATAGTTTTATTCATTGGACTTGGTCTTACAATGTTTTTGGGCTATAAGGCGCTATTTTTAGAATTTGATTCAGATTTTAAAAAGATGCGTCCGGAAGGCATGGAGGCAATGGTTTTGCAGGATTTGATAATGGAGAAGTTCAGCGGCTCTGGCTATCAGATTATGGTGATTACAGAATCAAATGACCTGCAGGCTGCGCTTGAGAGGAATGATTCCATTGCCATAGCCTTGAGGCCGTTTGTTGAAGACGGCTCTATAGTATCCTTTGATTCCTTATCCACATTTCTGCCTTCAATAAAAAGGCAAAAGGCAAGCATTGCAAAGGTAAGCGCCTTTCCAATTGAAAGGGCAATACATACTTTGCAAAGGTCATTAAAAGAAAATGGATTTAAGCCTGATATTTACAGAGACTATATAAATGCTATGAAAAGCTATGCAGAGGCAAAAGGGAAGGCGCATTTTATTGAGGTAGAAGATATAAAAGCCGGGATGCATCAGCTTCTGGATAAACACCTTGTGCTGGCAGATGGCACATACAAGATTGTTACTTATCTTTATCCAAGCAAGGAGGCATGGAATCAAGGTCTTTTAATGAAGCTTGAGAATAATCTTGGCAAGATTGATCCACAGATAAAGATTACAGGCGTTGATGTTGTTGCATCAGAATTAAAAAGGTTAATTGAAGAAGAAACAGTATGGGTAACCCTCCTTGCATATTCTGCTGTATTTGTCCTGGTTTTTTTAGATTTTCGTTCATTAAAAAAAACAATAATAGCGCTCGTGCCGCATATAATAGGTATTATCTGGATGATGGGGGTTATGGAGGTTTTAGGCATGAAGCTGAATTATATGAACATTGCTATTGTGCCGCTGATTGTTGGCATGGGTATAGATAACGGAGTTCACATATTCCACAGATATTTAGAAGACGGCCGTCAAGATATTCCAAATACAATCTTCCACACTGGACGTGCAGTTGTAATGACATCTGTTACAACAATGGCAGGTTTTGGCTCTCTTGTATTTTCAAGATACGGCGGATTGTCAAGCATGGGCGCTGTTGCAAATATCGGCATGATAACATCCCTTATTGCAGCTATTATAGTGCTTCCAGCGTTGCTTAAAATATGGAAGGTTTAATTGGATATGTTATTTATCAGACGAATAAGATTTCATGGAAGGGGAGGCCAGGGCGCAAAGGTTGCAAGCAGGGTGCTTGGAACCACTGCCTTTTATGAAGGATACTACGCACAGGACTTTCCATTATACGGCGCTGAAAGAAGGGGCGCGCCTATAACTGCCTTCACACGCATATCTAATGAACCCATCCTTGAAAGGGGAATAATCTCTGAGCCTGATATTGTAATTGTAATAGATGAGACCCTTCTCAACGACCCCATAGCAATGCCATTATCAGGAGTTAAAGAAGGTGATGTTGTTTTTATAAATACAACCCATCAACCTGATAAGGCAAAGGCGAGATATAAGATTTGTGCTAATGTCATTACCCTTGATTTAACCAAAATAGGGATTGACATGCTTGGCGCGCCAGTGCTAAGCGCACTCGCTGGCGGCGCTGCTGCAAGGATTTTGGGACTTAGTGCAGATTCCTTAAAAAAGGCAGTTGAAAAGGAGATATCCGAAATCATAACAGACAGGGCATTAATAGAGAATAATATTGATGCAGCATTATTTTGTTTTAATGCAATCAGCCCAATTGAGATAAACTTGTCCCCGCATGTCTTAAGCGGGGAAGAGACAACTGCTGTGCAAAAAGAAAGCCCGGTTATTTCTGTGCCTTTTGAGCCAGCGTTAATCTCAAGCCCTGCAATAAATGCCAAGGCCAATACGCCATTGCGAAAAACAGGCAATTGGCGTTTGTTTAAACCTGTGTGGGATCATGAAAAATGCACAAAGTGCATGATGTGTGTTGTAAGCTGCCCTGACGGCTGTATTAGTGTAAATCCGGCAGGGCTTCCAAATACGAGCTATGATAACTGCAAAGGATGTTTAATATGTGTTGAGGTCTGCCCTTCAGAGGCAATTGAAGCAGTCCGCGAGGTTCATGCAGGGTAAGGTCTGCTGGCAAACAGACGCTAATATCAGACAGCTTGACGAAATCTAATGCCTCTGATAAGATGTTTTATTATGCAGGTATTAAAAAGATACATAAGAGAATATTTAAGCCATTGAACATCCATCTTTCAACAGGCCGCTTTCCTGATATCTGTTATTGCAAATGAGGGGGAAAATACAATGGAAAACAAAACCATTTCTTTTAGAGCCGCAAAAAGAAGACACCCTCTTTTTCTTCTCATAATAACAGTTGTAGTATAAAGCAGTTGGAGCAGTTAGAAAATCGCATATATTAAAGAAACGACCCCGCTTCCTAAATAGAAACTAAACTGTTACAGAAGATGCTGGAGCCAAAGATCTTCATTCGCTAGTCCAGTAAGAACGCACTGTATGCCATTCATGGCCACAGTATTTGCATTTCATATGCCGTTCTTCACTATCCTCATCTTTACCTGTTACAGTTAGAGATTGCACAAAACCTGTACTCCATTTATAACATGACGGGCAGATTATCCCTGAACGAAATATGCCTACTGAACCCCAATACAGGAAAATTATCCCTATCACGGCTGAGGTAATAGCCAGCAGTGCGCCAGACGAAATTATGGCCATCCATAAGATATAAATCCCAGCTATCAAAGTAAGGCAACTCCATATTACTGAGAAAAGAGTCTGTGACAGCGGTGGCTCCTTCCCCTCCTGATTTGCCATGCTGATATGCCTCCTTAAAATAGATACTAAATTTTTCAAAAATACAAAACCCTTCTTGGATTACGGTTTCAGGGAAGTGCACAGGGTCAGATGCAGCCACATTGCACAGCCACAGCCCATTGCTGATATGCCCTGCCTTTAATATGCCTGTGAACTGAATCAAGCAGCCTCAGGCTTAAGGCGCTCATTACAACTTCTATTCTTATTCGCCATTTGATTAAATTATATAACGGCCTTGTGGAGGTGTCAAACCTTTTAAAGACTTTCTGCATTTTCAAACATTATTTTTAAAGCCTTCTGGGCTTGTGCAATTATATCCTTAGAGAGCCAGAGCGATGTTTTTGAAAGCCTGTTTAATGCCTCTTTTGATTCGGCATAATTCAAATTACCAACTGCCGCAGACCATAATACCACACCTAATGAGCCGTGAACTTCTATGCCGAGGGAATTGGCAAATATTCTTGCCTCTACATCATCAGTGAGAAACCAGTCTGGTTTGAGCCTCTTGGAAAGGACTATTGCTTCTGCCTCACCAGGATCCAGTAAACCTGCAAGGTATAAAAATTCTGCCTCTTTTGATTCATCTGCAGATAGGTTTTCAATGGATATCCATTCTGGTTTGTGTTTTGTCCAGAGGGGATGTAGTTCCTCCATTTCAGTTTCTACCATTTTTGGGATACAGATTTTTCTAACGTTTTGAAGAAGGCTTAAAAGGTTTGCCTCTGTCAAGTGAAGGATTGGACCGGTATTGGAGACAATCAATTTCATTTAGCGCTTTTCTTTATGTTTAAAGCCCACTCAATGTCTTCCTTCATAAATTGTTCCATTAATTTAGGACGATTATGCCGTATAAACTCCTGCAATGAAGTCAGCAGCACTTCCGCTTCATTAGTAAACCATCCGTGTTTTACATAATTTTCTACTTCAATTGCCAATTTGTCCGGAAGAGAAATTTTGATTGTTTTCATTTTAAAGCCTCTTGCCTTTTTAATTTAAGATAATTATATCATAGCACTATAATAATGGCAAACATCAAAAAAAGAGGGTAACTGGTCTGCACAGCCTCAGCCCATTGCTGATATGCCCAGCCTTTAATATGCCTGTGAGCTGAATCAGTCAGCCTCAAGCTTAAGGCGCTCATTACAACCCCTATTCTTATTCGTCATTTGATTAAATTATATAATTGCCTTATTGGGGTGTCAAGTTTTTTTCTGAAAAGTAATGGAAATGCGTTGTGTTATTCGGTATAATGTTTTTGTTTAATGAGGTAATTAACTAATGACAAAAGAAATGCTTACAGGCAATGCTGCTGCTTCGTGGGGTGTGAGATTGGCAGAGGTTGATTATATTCCTGCATACCCTGTAACACCCCAGACAGAGATTATTGAGACGATTGCAAAATGGATTTCTGATGGTGTCATGGATGCAAGATTCGTTACCATGGATTCTGAACATTCCATGATTACAGCAGCAGGCTCTGCATCTGCATCAGGTGTTCGGGTGTTTACAGCATCATCAAGCCAGGGGCTTATGTATGGCTTTGAGATGCTGTATACTGTAGCAGGATGGCGTGCGCCGCTTGTGATGGTGAATGTATCACGGGGTCTTTCATCTCCCATAACACTTGAGCCTGACCATAATGATATACTTGCAGCAAGGGACTGCGGTTTTTTGCAGATACACTGTGAGACCTGTCAGGAGGTTCTTGATTCTATTTTAATGGCATACAGGATTGCAGAGGATGAGCGTATACTTCTGCCTGTCTTTGTAAATCTGGATGGCTTTCTTCTTTCCTTTACAAGGGAGCCAGTGGAGATACCGACATTGGATGATGTAAAAAGATTTTTACCTGCCTACATTCCAAAGCACGCCTTTTTCAAGGCAGGCAAGCCAATGGCGCAGGGTGTTGCTGTGCTTGGGGGGCCAATATATTCTTATTTTAAATACCAGATGCACTTGGCAAGCATGAATGGATTATCAGTTTATAAAGAGGCCTGCAATGAATTTAAAAATATATTTGGTCGTGAATATAATACCATAGATGGCTATATGATAGATGATGCTGAATATGTTTTGATTATGATGGATTCCTTTTCAACACTTGGAAAAGCTGCAATAAAAAAGGCAAGGGAAAAAGGCATTAAAGTAGGGCTTTTAAGATTAAGACTCTTGAGGCCATTTCCAGCAAAGGATATAGTTGATGCGATAAAAGGAAAGAAGGCTGCATCTGTCATTGACCAGAATATCAGCATTGGCAAGGGCGGCATTCTCTATTCAGAGATTGCAGGAGCTTTGTTCAATGAAAAGGAGAGGCCTTTGCTGCTTTCTTTTATTGGCGGACTCGGCGGAAAGAATATTACCCCTGCTGAATTTGAGTTTATATTTGACACAATGATTAATGCTGAAAAAACAGGTATGCTCCCCGAACCGCATCTTCTCTACACAGAGGCAGAATGGAAGGAGATGGAGAGGCTGAAAAAGATAGCAGGCAAAAAGATATGACAGAGATAAAATCCATTAAAAATTTGCCGTTGGAAGACAACCTCCTTCCAGGCACAGCAATGTGTGCAGGGTGTGGAGGACTTTTGGCTTTAAGGCACTGCCTAAAGGCGCTTGGAGAAAAGACTGTTATTGTGCGATGGCGCTGCATACGACATGGGGCTATCGTCTACATCAGGCGCTATCTACCGCAACTTAGATTTTTATTATATCTGTTATGATAATGAGGCTTATGGAAATACTGGTTTTCAATGGTCAGGCGCAACGCCTTATGCATCTAAAACTGCAACAACACCAGTAGGAAAAATAAGCCCAACAGGCGCAGAGGTTTCAAAGAAAAATCTCTTTGAAATATGGAGAAGCCACAAGCCGCCATATCTTGCTGCCATATCTCCAGCACATCAGGTTGACCTGTTCAACAAATTCAAAAAGGCAGAGGAATATAAAGGCCCAAAGCTGTTTATTGCACATTCGCCATGCCCTCCTGGCTGGGCAACAGATCCATCACATTCTGTTAAACTTGCCAAACTATCTGTTGACACAGGCATCTGGGCATTGAAAGAGGCGGTTTATGGGGAAGTAAGCCATACCTTTGTGCCAAAAAAGTTTAAGCCTGTTGAGGAATATCTGAAAGAACAGGGAAGATTTAGCCATTTGTTTAAGCCTGTGAGGCAGGAAGATATAATAAATAAGATACAGGAGACAGTGAACGAATATTGGAAAGGGATTAAAGGATAGGATATTGGAATATCTGATTGAGATAGACAAAACGCTCTTCTACTTCATAAATATAAAATTACAAACCCCTTTTTTTGACTGGCTGATGCCCTTTATCACCAATTTTGGAAATTTTAAGATAATCATTATTATTGGTGCGATTCCTTTCTTTATCCTTGGCAGGAGAAAGGAAAGGATATTTCTTGGCCTATTAATTGCCTCAATCCTTATTGCAGACTTTATCGCAGTGCAGTTTTTTAAAAATTTTTTTATGCGTGTGCGTCCCTGCAATGCCTTGCCCGATGTCCACCTTCTTGTTGGCTGTACAGGCTCTTATTCCTTTCTATCAGCTCATGCAGTAAACATTACCATCTTTGCAGCGTTAACATCATATAAATATCGTTTTCTGATAATCCCATCAATTATTACTGCTGCGGCTGTTTGCTTTTCAAGGGTCTATGTCGGCGTGCACTATCCCTTTGATGTCTTAGGCGGCGCACTGGTTGGCGCTCTCATCTCAATTGGGATTATATACTTGGATAGTAGGTATTTAAAGAGATTCTATAATTCTAAATAGGCTTTTTAAACTTACCTTTCCTTTGAAAAAGGTGAAGGGAGTGCAATCAAAGGATTTCGTGCAGCAAGTTTCCCCATTTCTGTCTTTGCTATTGTTCCATTTTTTTCAGGCAGATATGCTGTCATTGGCGAATCATATACAGGCCATCTGCCTTTTGCAATGTTTTCAGGTTCCTTTCCTTTAAAGGTAAGATAACTATACTTATGGTAATGAGGCAGCTTCCTGCTGAGCCCCGGCAGCGCCTCTATAGTATCTGATGCAATAAATAATAGGGCCATTTCTTTATCTTTTGGATTTCTTGCAGAGAACACTACAGAATGGCCTTTAGTCTGGTTTATTGATGCATCATATTTAGAAAGTAATGATGTCATCTCTTTTAAAAAGATATTTTCCCATCCGAGGATTATAACTGATTGGTCAGAAGGAAGCTTTATTATTTCTTTATCCAACACCACCCTTGTT
>JACRON010000151.1 GCA_016214425.1 Nitrospirota bacterium | reverse complement strand
TTCTACATTTATACAAAAGGAGATATCTGCAGAGGCAGCTATATGCTACGCAGCAAGGCTCATCATGGACAATCGCGCAGATGCAATTATTGCCGGCGGTGTGGATGAGTTAAACTCTATCTTGTTCCATGCGTATTGCACACTTGACGTGCCTTCTCCGCGAGATAAAAAAGAGGAGGCATTCCGCCCCTTTGATAAAAGGAGGAATGGCCTGATAGTTGGCGAAGGGACTGGCATCCTTGTGCTTGAAAGGCTTGACCATGCATTGAATAGAAACGCAAAGATTTACGGCGAGATTGCAGGATGGGGCATGACAGGCTCTAATTCAGATGTTTCTAATTATGATGAAAACCCTGATATGATGACAGAGGCAATGAGGCTGGCATTGAAATTATCAAAGATAACAGTGGATGATATTGACTATACAAATGCTTGTGCAAATGGAACAGGGCTTGATGCAACAGAGACTAAGGCAATTAAGAATCTTTTTGGCAAAAGGGCAAAGGAGATTCCAATCAGCTCCACAAAACCTATTACTGGTGATTTTAAAGGCATGGGAGGGTTAAGGGTTATTACTGCGCTCCTATCAATAAGGGACAGCATAATCCCGCCGACAATAAACTATTCAGAACCAGACCCAGAATGCGATTTAGACTATGTGCCAAACAAGGCACGCAGGGCAGAGGTAAACAATGTTCTTCTTAACACCTTTTCCAACGGCGGAAGCAATGTGGCGATGGTTATAAAGAGGTATAGCCCTTAAAATGGAAATTGTTGACATCTATAGTGATGCATAGTAGAGTATATTGATAAATGAAAGAACAGACGCTAAAAATAGAATCTAAAGATTATAAAAACAGAGCATATCTGTCAGCAATAGAAGCTGCCAAGTATCTTAATATATCAGTAAAGATGCTTCATAATCTTGCCAATAAACAGATTATTAAAGCTCAAATTGCTACCAGTGGACAGATGCGTTTTGATTTAAATGAATTAAAACATTATGAGCATACCATCCAGTATAGGCCAAAAAAGAAGAAAATAGATATTGAGAAAATACATATTATTGAGATAAATGAAACAATACAAAAAGTCTTTGTTAAAAATTCAATGGAAATGGTTGACTTGCCTGATGATAGTATTCATTTAATGATTACCTCACCACCATATTTTAATACAAAGATGTATTCCAGAGAGCCAATTGAAAATGACCTTGGCGATATACACGATGTTGATGAATGGTTTGAAAAAATAAGTAAAGTATGGAAAGAAGTTTATAGAGTCTTGCAGCCAGGAAGAAAGGCGTTTATAAACATTATGAACCTCCCTATAAGGCTTGAAAATGGGGGTTTTAGAACTCTAAATTTAGTTGGAAGAACTATTGATGTGTGCGAAAAAATCGGTTTTATTTTTAAGCGAGACATTGTATGGCATAAGACAAATGCTGTAAGGGCCCATTTTGGAACATATCCCTATCCTGGTGGAATTCTGATTAATAACATGCACGAATTTATATTAGAGTTTGATAAGCCTGAAAGAAAAGGCTTTAATAAATACGGTCATCTGACAAAAGAACAAAAAGAACAATCAAAATTAGATAAAGAATTCTGGTTATCTATAAAAAAGAGTGATGTGTGGGTAATGAAACCCCAAGGAAGTGGAGATAGGCGAAATCATATTGCACCATTTCCTTATGAACTTCCTTATAGGCTAATCAAGGCATTTAGTTATGTGACTGAAAAAATCCTTGACCCTTTTACTGGCTCTGGGACTACACTCTTAGCAGCAGCAGATTTAAAACGAAATGGAGTAGGTTATGAGATAAATTCTGAGATTGCCTTTGAAGCAGTAAAAGGTTTGAAAAACTATCAGACAAGATTATGGTAATTGAAAATATGAAATTAGATGCAAAGACTGTTTATGCCCAATCCAGTGATATAAGAGCCCGCACCTATTTGGAATACAGAAAGGATATGAAGAAAAAGGCAATTGCTGAGTTAGAGGTTCTTGAGTGGCTGGAAGACAAAGTAAAAGAACTATATCCTAAGAAACAGGTCAATCTTTACAAATCGGGCGGTGATAAATTTTTATGGTTTTTAAGGAAGGGTGGTGTTTCAAGAGATGCTGATTTTATTGCAGAGATAGATGATGAAAAAGTAGAAATTGAATTTCAATATGGTGGTGGAGATATACAAGAGGATTATATTTTTGATTTTAAAACTTCAAAAGTAGGAAAGAAGGTAAAAGGAAAGAGAGAACGGACCCCCAAAAATATAAATTTCCTTTATTTATTCAAAGAAGCTCCTACTAAATTTGCTTTTATTCCTGCATCATGGATACTGAAAAGTGGTGTTGAAGGTGTTGCTCCTGCCTGGGGTAACAGAGAAGTGTATAAAATTACGGGTAAACAGTTATTAAGGAGAGTAAAAAATGATCCATCACTTCAACAAATATGGAATTCTATTAATGCAAAACTCTTTATATTAGATTTTCAGCACGAGCTAATTGATATAAATAAAGAGAAGCTTTCCCATCTTTTACAGGGTGTGATTGATGAGAACAATATTGTAAAAATTATACCAAAGGATCTGGACAGCTTTTTTAAAGTTTGTTTTATCCTGGATAACATAAATAAGATTCCACAAAATGCTAATCTCTGGTTTATTTATCTCTTAAGCTATATCAACAATAATATTTCACTGGAAGATATTTCTAAAATTACATACTGTATTGACTTTCTTTATTCCAAGATTGAACTAAAGCCAAATGAACTTACACAATTAATCAGCAAGATTAAGGAGCTATTTGAAAAGATCAAAACCTTCTATAAAGAAGATGGTTCTTATATATCTTCATTAAAGGTAAGCCCATTAGATGAAACAAGATATGCTTTATTTTCAATAAACTTGTTAGAAGATTTAATTCAAGATGAAATATTTTATTACTCTGTTACAGAGTTAAAGCCCATAAAGAAGATATATGAGAACATAGGAGGTGTTGAGAAGACTTATAAATTGGTTAAGAATGCCATAGGAAACGATTGATAGTAAAATTGTATGGAAATATTTTTAATGCTTATAGGCGTTATTACTGGTGGTTTATTGACCTTTTTCGTAGAAAAGCGGCTACAGGATAGGCAATTTAAGAAGGAAGCACAAGATAAAAAAGAAATCTTAAAAAGCCTCTTGCTAATCCTAAAGGATGATATTGTAGATTATTACAAGATGCTTAAAGAACTTCGTGAAACTCTTTGGAAGAAAGGTTTTCCGAATGGTTATTTTAATATGGAGAATAAAAGAGCAATGTGGGGAGAACTCATGAAGTCCGACTTAGTCGCTAAGAATAGAACCGTCTTTGAAAGAGTTAATAATATGACAAGCAAACTGGAGATTTTAAATGCACAAATAGAAATAATGCAGAGAGGGGCTTACCTGCAAAAGGAAAAAGACTATTCTGTAAGGATCATTAATAAAATATTAGAAACAGATATAATTGAAAATAGCAATGGACTTGATTTGATAAATAAATTAGATGAGATAATTAATAAACTTGATGAAGAGTTATTAAAGAATTAGTAAAAGAAAAAGATTTAAAAAATTAGAAAGGCAAGGTATAATTAATCCCTATGGATAACAGAATCATCAAGGCCTTTGAGGAGTCTGCTGAGGTTAAGATTCGCTTTGCAAAAGAGAATGAGGAGCGGATAAGAAAGGCTGCTAATCTCATTGTCTCTGTATGCAAAAATGGCGGAAAGGTGATGCTATTTGGAAACGGCGGCAGTGCTGGAGATGCTTCGCATATTGCAGGCGAGTTTGTAAACAGGTTTTTAAAGGACAGGGCGCCGCTGCCCGCCATTGCCTTAAATACAGATATGGCTGTGATGACAAGCATTGGCAATGACTATGACTTTTCAGAGGTCTTTGTGCGGCAGATAAAGGCGCTCGGCAAAGAGGGCGATGTTGCAATTGCAATCAGCACAAGCGGGAATTCAAATAATGTTTTAAAGGGTGTTATGACAGCCAAAGAGATGAATATAAAGACAATCGGATTAACAGGCGGAACAGGCGGCAAGCTTGCAGGCATTGTTGATTATGCCTTTATTGTGCCGACAAGCAAGACTCCCAGGATTCAGGAGACGCATATTACCTTTGGCCATATCCTTTGCGAATTAATTGAAGAGGAGATCTTTGGCAAATGACAAAAAAATATCCTGCCATTGACCT
Source organism: Nitrospirota bacterium (assembly GCA_016214425.1). Taxonomy (GTDB): domain Bacteria; phylum Nitrospirota; class CAKKRA01; order 9FT-COMBO-42-15; family 9FT-COMBO-42-15; genus 9FT-COMBO-42-15. The sequence goes on along the minus strand of JACRON010000151.1, from coordinate 10,219 downwards.
TTCAAAGATAAAAACATATTCATTAAAATCAAGAAAGAGCAAGGTTAAGAAAAATGAGTTTGCAATGCCGTATAAAAAAGGCACTGGTTTAAAATACCTTCTTAATTCCCTTCCTCATATCCTCACCGCAAAAAACTTTAAAGAGGTTGTTGATGCTATAGTATTAGCAAAGAAAAAGGGCAAGACCATTACATTGGCAATGGGCGCTCATCCAATAAAGGTTGGCCTAAACCCAATTATCATAGATTTAATGAAGCGGGGCATTATTACGCATATTGCAATGAACGGAGCCTGCATTGTCCATGACTTTGAGCTTGCCTATGTTGGCCACACATCAGAAGATGTTGACCATGAGCTTGTTACCGGCTCATTTGGCATGGCAGAAGAAACAGGAAGATTGCTAAATGAGGCAGTGAAAAATGGTGTGAAAAAAGGCCTTGGTATTGGCAAGGCAGTGGGTAATTTGCTTATAAAAAAGGATTTCAGATATAATAACAACAGCATCCTTGCAGCAGGCATGAGGTTTAATGTTCCTGTTACTGTGCATGTTGCCATTGGCACAGACATAATACACATGCACCCTTCAGCAGATGGCGCTGCTATTGGCGAAGGCTCTATGAGAGACTTTAAGAGCTTTGTTTCTATGGTTTCAGGTTTAGAAAAAGGTGTTTATATTAATTTAGGCTCTGCTGTGCTTATGCCAGAGGTCTTTTTAAAGGCAGTATCAGTTGTCCGCAATCTCGGATACAGGCTAAAGGACTTTACAACAGTGAACATGGACTTTATACAGCACTACAGGCCGAACACAAATGTTGTTAAAAGACCGACCATTGGCGGAGGCAGGGGCTATTCATTAACAGGGCATCATGAGATTATGCTGCCGCTGCTCGCAGCAGCAGTGATAGAGGGACTGTAAGGCTGCTGAAAAAGCCCATCTGCTTCGTTGTCGCTTCGGGTTCGCATCCTCACATACTAAAATGTATGCTCCGGTGCGACCCCTCGCTCCGCCTCGCATCTGGGACTTTTTGAGCAGCCTTATGGAGAATCATTAATAAGTGGGTAACTAATGACAGATAAGGTTATGACACAGGATGAACTAATGCCTATCTTAGATAGATTAAGAAAAGAGGGCAAAAAGGTTGTCTTCACCAACGGCTGTTTTGATATCCTTCATGTTGGCCATGTTAGATATCTTAAAGAGGCAAAGGGATATGGCGACATACTCATAGTTGCTGTAAACAGCGATTCATCTGTTAAAAGCATAAAAGGCGATAAGAGACCAATTGTCTCCCAGTCAGAAAGGGCAGAGGTTGTGGCAGCCCTTGAGATGGTAGATTATGTTACCATGTTTGATGAGGATACGCCTTATAATGTGATAAAGAAGCTCCAGCCTGATGTATTGATTAAAGGCGGGGACTGGACAATAGATAAGATTGTTGGCAGGGATATTGTAGAGGCAAGGGGAGGCAGGGTTATTGCTATTCCGTTTATTGAAGGGGCGTCAACAACAGGGATTGTGGAGAGGGTATTGGAAAAATATAGAGAAGATTAACCCCTCACCCTAACTCTCTCCCGCAAGGGGAGAGGGGATACATCTTTGCAACAAGGGGTTGCAACCCCTTGTTACCCCTCTCTTAATGGGATGGGTCAGGGAAGGGTGAGACATGCGGAAATGAGAGAGACTGACATTGATATTGCACACCTTCTTCAGCAAGTTTCAGACAAGCTGTGGAAGGGAGAGAAAGTAACTGTATCAGGGCTTTTGGGTTCTACTAAAGCCCTTTTTTTATCCCTTCTGATTAAGGAGGGAATGGGGAATTATTGCGTCCTTGCATCCAATCAGAAAAAGGCAGAGGACTTTGCAAGGGATTTAAGTTTTTTCTTAAGATTAAATCACCCCTCACCCTTTCCCTCTCCCCAGAGGGGAGAGGGGATTGTTAGTTGGCCTCTCCCACAAGGGGAGAAGGTTGAGATGCAAGGGTTCTCTAACAAAGAGCCTCTTATTTTTCCGGAAAAAGAGATAATCCCGTATGATGGCGTTGAGCCTTCTTCTGATGTTATTGGTGAACAGGCAAAGATGCTTTATCATCTGCTTAAAAGGCAGGACGCAAATGTCCTTGTTTTATCCCTCCCCACACTTCTTTCCCGTGTGCTGCCAAAGGAATATCTCAGCTCAAATACAATAAAGATAAAGGCAGGTGCAGCAGTTAAAAAAGGAGACAATGAGGCAGAATTAAACAGGGACGATTTCCCTGTAACAGGGACAGGCGAGTTCAGTGTCAGGGGCGGCATAGTTGATGTATTTACACCCTATCTTAAAAATCCTGTGCGCCTTGATTTTTTTGGAGATGCTGTTGAAACAATCAAAGAGTTTGATATTGAGACACAGCGTTCAATAAGTGAGATAGATGAGGCGATAGTCTTTCCTTTAAAGCATTCAGAAGACATCGCACTTGTTTCCATCTTTGACTACCTTTCTCAAGACACTATCTGGGCGATAGATGAGCCTGAAGATATAATGAAGGGGGCAGTGGAATATGAAAAGAAGATAAAAGAGGGTTTTGAAGAGGCAAAGGAAAGGGATGAAGATGCCCTTGAGCCTGAAAAAATCTATATCTCCTATGGAGAGGCATCATCATTAATAAATGGGAAAGGGAAATTAGAATTAAATTCCCTGAGCATAAAAGATGAGAGTGAAGGCAGTGTCATTTTTCAGATAAGCTCTATTGAAGGGATAGGCATCTTGCCTCTTAAGAGGGATAAGAAGGCCATAACTGAAAAAGAAAAGCCTGAAGATTTTTTTGAGATATTAGTTGATAAACTAAAGGCGCTGCGGGAAGATAATAATATTATTATAATCTGCCCCACAAAGGAGCGCGCAGAAAAGATTCAGCATCTCTTTATGGAATACAAGCTGAATGTCCCCTTTGCAAATGAGACTGAATCCGGTGTGGATTCTCATCATATCTGTTTAGCTCTCGGCGAGCTGTCTGCTGGCTTTTCTTTTCCTGAAATTGGACTGATTGTAATAACAGAGGATGAAATATTCGGCAGAAGGATAAAACATAGGCCTCCAAAGCCAAGCAAACTCGGCCAGATAATCTCATCCTTTACAGAATTAAACGAGGGCGACTATGTTGTTCATATCCAGCACGGCATCGGCAGGTATGAAGGATTAAAGAGATTAAAGGTCAGTGGATATGAAAGCGATTTTCTGCATATTAAATATGCTGGCAATGACAAACTCTATGTGCCTGTAGACAGGCTGAATATGGTGCAGAAATATATCGGCGTTGAAGGAAAGGCGCCGCACATAGACAAATTAGGCGGCACATCATGGGAGAAGGCAAAGACTAAGGTAAAGAGGGCTGCAGAATTAATTGCAAAGGAGCTATTAGAACTTTATGCGCATAGAGAGGTTGCCAAGGGGATATCATATTCGCCTGATGAGCAGTTGATGGAGGAGTTTGAGACCTCCTTTGAATATGATGAGACGCCTGACCAGCTTACTGCAATAGATGATATAAAGAGGGACATGGAAAAGCAGAGGCCTATGGACAGGCTTATCTGCGGTGATGTGGGTTACGGAAAGACAGAGGTGGCAATGAGGGCAGTATTCAAGGCAGTGGCTGACAACAAACAGGCGGCCCTCCTTGTGCCAACAACAATACTTGCTGAGCAGCACTACCAGACATTTAAAGAGAGATTTGCGCCATTCCCAATGAGCATTGAGATGCTCAGCAGATTCAGGACATCACAAGAGCAGAAAGAAATCATAAAAAATGTTGCAGAAGGAAAGATAGATATTATTATCGGCACGCACCGTCTCTTGCAGAAGGATATTGTATTTAAGGATATGGGTCTTGTGATAATTGATGAGGAGCACAGATTCGGCGTGAAGCACAAGGAGAGGCTGAAGGAGCTTAGAAAAAATGTAGATGTCCTGACATTAACAGCCACACCAATACCAAGAACCCTGCAGATGTCAATGGTTGGCATCCGCGACCTGAGCATAATTAACACACCGCCGCCTGACAGGCTTTCCATAAGGTCTGTTGTTGCAAAGTTTGATAAGAGGCTTATAAGAGAGGCTATTATGAAGGAGCTAAACCGCGGGGGACAGGTCTTCTTTGTTCATAACAGGGTTCAGACAATAGCACAGATGGCAAATTTTTTAAAGGATATGGTTCCAGAGGCAAGGATAGCTGTTGCACACGGCCAGATGAATGAAAGGGCGCTTGAGGATGTGATGAGCAAGTTTGTAAATAAGGAATATGATGTTCTCCTTTCAACAACCATTATTGAATCAGGCCTTGATATACCTTCTGCAAACACCATTATCATAAACAATGCACACAAATTTGGCCTTGCAGAGCTGTATCAGTTAAGGGGAAGGGTCGGCCGTTCTCCTGTACAGGCATATGCGTATCTTTTGATTCCTTCCACCTTTGGAGAAGGAGAGGATGCAGGCGGCAAGACACTTTCTGATATTGCAAAAAAGAGGCTTCAGGCAATAAGGGAGCTTACAGAACTTGGCGCAGGCTTCAGGCTTGCCATGAGGGACTTGGAGATTCGCGGAGCAGGCAACATCCTTGGCAAACAGCAGTCAGGCCATATTTCTGCAGTAGGCTTTGAGTTGTACACAAAATTGATTGAGAATACCATCAGAAAGATGAAGGGTGAGGATGTGGAGGAGGAGTTTGATTCTGTAATAAACCTGCCTGTATCTGCCTTTATACCAGATGATTATATTGCTGATTCGCTCCAGAGGCTGAATATGTATAAAAGGCTTGCATCAATAAGAGAGAGCAGCGAGATTGAGAATATAAAAGCGGAGATGATAGACAGATTTGGCAGCCTTCCTGAGCCAGTAAGCAGTCTGCTGAATATTATTGAGATAAAATCCATTGCAATTGCAAATAATATTACTAACATTGAGGCAAAGGCAGGCGGTGTTGAAATCAGATTCTTAAAAGGCAAAGTAATCCCAAAGGGCCTTGCAGAAAAGCTGATAAAAAGATATGGAAGGGATATCAGGTTTTCATCAGAATACTCATTTTTGCTAAAAATCCCCATTTCAAGATGGAATGAACTCTTTGAAAGGCTAAAAATTACCTTGCAAGGATTAAGCAATGTGTGATATATATAATAATTCAAAATCTACTTAAGATAAGGAGAAATTTTATGAAGAAATATGCTTTGGTTGCAGTTATTGCACTGGCGCTTTTAGCATCCTTTATAACATCATGTGCAAAGGAGGGCGGAAAGAAGTCAGGCGAGGTTGTGGCTGTTGTAAACGGCAGGGAGATTACAACAGAGGACATTAAAAAGAGGCTTGGTCAGGCAGCGCCGCGGATGCACGAGATTATGGCTGATGAGCAGATGAGAAAGGATATAATTGATGACTTGGTTGGCAGTGAATTGATTATTGGGGATGCGAAAAAGAAGGGTCTTGACAAAGACCCTGCCTTTGTCCAGAAGGTTGAGGAATTCAAGAATACAGAACTCCGCAACATCTATCTGAATAAAGAGGTTATAGAAAAGAATAATGTGACAGGGACAGAATTGACGGATTATATTAAGAAGAATGAGGATATACTTAAAACAGAGCTCAGGGCGAGCCATATACTTGTAAAGTCAGAAAAAGAGGCTGATGATGTGCTCGCAAGGCTTGCAAAGGGCGAGGTCTTTGCAAAACTTGCTGCCAAGGTCTCTCTTGATACAAGGAATAACAAGACAGGCGGAGACCTGGGCGCTATAAATGCGTGGGAGCTGCCGGGTAAACAAAAATATGGCAATAGACAATGAATTTCAATTTAAGCTGCAGGAAAAGCTTACAAGGCAAAAGAGACAGAAGGCGCTTGATGACATGCTAAAAGGGCTGAAGTCAAAGGCAAAGGTAGAGATCAAAGAGGATACTTTGAAGAAGCTGTCTGAGGCGCCAAAGGCGCCGGAAGGCAAAAAGTAATGAAAATTGAAAATTGAAAAATGCAAAATAAAAAAATTAAATTTCCTATACTCTTATTGCTGCTTGCTGCCGCTCTCTATTTCTCCGGATGCCAGAGAGACAGGGTTAACTCCAAAAAGGCGCTGGTAACTTTTGATAATCAGACCATAACCCTCGGTGAGTTTAATTCATTATATAAAGATACTATTGTCAGCTTCGGGGTAAAGGATAATAAGGAGCAGTTGAATAATCTAAAAAAAGACCTCCTGAATCAATTGATTGAGAGAAGGCTTATCCTGCATGAGGCAGAGGCTAAAAATATATTAATAGGCGACGCAGAGCTGAATGACGCTGTTGAAAAGATAAAGGCAGACTATCCCAAAGAGAGGTTTAACGAGATTCTAAAGGCAGAAAACCTTACCTATGATAGATGGAAGGACCGTATTCGCGAAGACCTGATTATCAAAAAAGCCCTTACTTCAATTGTGGACAGTCAGATAAATATTCCGGATGCAGAGCTTAAAAAATATTACAATACTCACAGAGGAGAGTTTGACAGAAAAGAGGAGGCAAGGGTAAGGCAGATTGTGGTAGCAAAAGAGGAAGAGGCTTTAGCAATAAGAAAGGAGCTTCTGTCAGGCGCTGATTTTGCAAAATTGGCGCAGGAGAAATCCCTTACTCCTGACAAGGCTAAGGGAGGCGACCTTGGTTTTTTTGCCAAAGGCGGTTCAATGCCAGAGGATTTTGATGTTGTATTTACGCTAAAGGTCGGCGAGATAAGCAAGGTGGTTAAAACGCCTTACGGCTTTCACATATTCAAGGTAGAAGAAAAACGGCCTGCAAGAAAAGTAAACTATAATGATGCCATGCCAGAGATTAAGTCAATCCTTAAGCAGGAAAAGAGGGAGACGAGATACCGTGAATGGCTATCTGAGCTTAGGACTAAGAAGGCTGTTAAGATAGACTACGATGTGCTTTATGAATAATATAATAAAAAAGATTCTTTTAATAGCTGTTATATTGTTTTTTTCTCTAATGCCTGAGGGCGGTATCGCAGCTATTACTATTGACAAGGTTGTAGCAGTTGTAAACAACGAGGTGATAACCCAGAGCGAATTAGAGGAGATTATACAAAAGCCGAGGAAGCAGATAATGGAGGATTTCAGCGGCGTGGAGCAGGAGCGGCTTTTAAATAAACTTACAAGGGATATATTAAACAGGATGATTGAAAAGAAGCTGCAGCTTCAGGTGGCAAGGCAGATGAATATTACAGTAAGCAAGGCAGAAGTAGATGCAGCGCTTGATGATATAAAGGTTAAGAATGCCTTTCCTGATGACGAGACATTCAAGCGTGCGCTGGCAGCAGAGAATATGACACTTGAGCAGTATAAAAAGGAGCTCACAGAGCAGCTTATGATTATGCGGCTTGTTACAAAAGAGGTGCGCTCAAATGTTGTAATCAGCGAGGAAGAGATAAAGAGATATTATGAGGAAAAGAAAAAGGATTATACCATCCCTGAGGAGGTGAAGCTCCGCATCATTTTTTTTAAGGGCGATAACGGCATAAAAAAGTCAGAGGATGTCCTTGGTCAGATTAAAAAAGGCGCTGACTTTGCAGACATGGCAAAGAAATATTCAGAAGACCCTACAGCAAAAGACGGGGGAGATATCGGATTCGTTAAAAAGGGGCACATGCTTCCTGCGATTGAGAATGCTGCCTTTTCCCTTAAAAAGGGTGAGGTGAGCAATGTTATCAAAGCAGATGCAGGATATTATATTATCAAGATTGAAGACAAAAAAGAGCCGCAATACATACCAATAGAAAAGGTAAGGGAGGAGATTGAAAAGAGCCTGTATGAACAAAAGGCAAATGCACTCTATGACGAATGGCTCAGGGATTTAAGAAAGAACGCTCATGTGGAGATAAAGCTGCAGTAGTTGACAATACAGACAGTGTGTGCTATGTATAATAGTGGCTGATTACACTGATTATCTAAGTTTTTAATCTGTGTAATCTGTTTTTGTAATCTGTGTAATCAGGTATAATCAACATTATACGAGGAGGGTAAAATGAAAAAACTATTTGCACTAATAGCAGTTTCAGTGGTTACCCTTTTTCTTTCAACATCGCTTCCTGCACAGGAGGAGCTTTTTGACACAAAGGCAGCAGAGGAGCACTTTAAGAAAGGGCTTGAACTCTACTTCCAAAAGGAGTACTCGGTTGCAGCAAAGGAATTCAAAGAGGCGGCCAATATCAATCCCAATTCTGCAAAGAGCTACTATTTTCTCGGCTACTCCTATTACAAGCTCGGCATGTTAAAGGACGCAGGCGAGGCCTTTGAGCAGGGCTATCAATTAGACCCGTACTATTCACCCATTCCACCCGCAGCGCCAGCAGAAGGCGTAAAGACGCAGTAATAGCTAATTGTGGAAGTTACAACTGTTGTTCTAAGTGCTTCTTAACAGCCCGTTTATTTTTTTCCAGAGAATGTCTTTTCCTGTTTTTGTTTTTGCAGAAAAAGGGAAAACAGCGCTCTCTCTTTCAAGCTCAAGCGATTCCATGATTTTCTCTATCTGCTTTTTTATTTCACTTTGCTTGACCTTGTCTGCCTTTGTTGCTGCATATATTACAGGGAGCTTATAATATTCAAGCCACTCCTTCATCCTCTTGTCACCCTCTGTCGGCAAATGCCTTATATCATCCTTCATCCTCTTGTCACCCTCTGTCGGCAAATGCCTTATATCAAGGATAAATACAACACACTTTAATTCTTTTCTATTTGACAGATAGCCTTCTATCATCGGCCCCCATTTTTCTTTTGTCTCCCTTGGCGCCTTTGCATAGCCGTATCCTGGCAGGTCAACGAAGTTGAATGCATTATTAATCTTGAAAAAATTTATTACCTGTGTCTTGCCTGGTGTGCTGCTTGTCTTGACAAGATTTTTTCTTAATACAAGGCAATTAATAAGAGAAGATTTTCCCACATTTGACCTGCCAACAAAGGCAATCTCTGGCATATTCTCCTTTGGAAAGTCCTTTTCGCCTGTACAGCTTTTTATGAAAACAGCAGAGGTAATCTTCATTATGCTGTATTATACAATAAAAATTGACAAAAAGACTATTTTAAGTATAATAAATGTAATGGAAGAAAGGGCAAATCCGTTAAAAATAGAAAAGGACCAGAAGAAGGTTCTAATCTATACGCCAACCTTCAAGATTATCGGCTATATACATCTTCCAACGAATGCAAGGCTTACAGATACGCTGAACTTTGCAGTGGATAAGAACCCCTTTATACCTGTTACAAAGGCACGCGGCTATTCTATGGAGGATAACAAGCTTTGTTTTATTGCAGATTTCCTGAGTGTTAATAAGAGGCGTATAGACCTTGTGCTTATAGAACCTGAAGAGAAGTCTGGTGAAGAATAGATATGACACTTGAAAGAGAAAAGGTGTATATGGAGGCGAGGACTGCCTTTGACAAGGGAGAGTATGATAGGGCAGAAAAATTATTTCTTGAGCTTCTGAAATTAAATACAAATTATGCAGATGTATATAATAAACTCGGCTTTATATATCACCAGAAAAACGATTTAGACAAGGCAGCGTGGTTCTTTGAAAAGGCCCTTCAATTAAATCCAGGATATACAGAAGCATCGCTTAACCTCTCTGTTACATACAATGAACTCGGCAGATTTGAAGATGCAAACCGCATATTCAGCAATGCAGCAAAGCTTGCCCATCCAGCGCCTTCTGTCCTTGACCCGTATGTTCAGGGCAAATTAGCTAATGAGCATGCACAGCTTGGCGACCAGTATTATGACCTTGGTTTATATGATGAGGCATTGGACGAATATAAAAAGGCATTGAAGCTGAGGCCGAATTTTGTGGACATAATTACAAAGGCAGGGATTACGCTCAGGGAAAAGGGGCTTTTTGATGAGGCTATAAGGGTCTTTATGCGTGCAAAGGAGGTCAATCCAAGATATATCACTGCATTAATCCATCTTGGAATTACCTATTATATGAAGGGCTTTATTGACCTTGCTGTTGAGGAGTGGGATGGTGCAAAAAAGATTGACCCAAAGAATAAGGATGCGCAGGCGTATATGAATATGATAAAGAAGGAGATAATATAGCGAATATTTTTTTATAAGGATAATAATGTCAGAAACAGTGCTTGAGGTTAAAAATCTAAAGACATATTTTTATACACCTGACGGTGTTGTAAAGGCTGTGGACGGCGTAAACCTGAGTGTTAAAAGAGGCAG